>QMPB01000330.1 GCA_003648395.1 Bacteroidota bacterium | reverse complement strand
AGAATCATTTTTTACGGAATTGAGGAGAGCAATTGGAAAAAAGAAGGTGAAGAATACTTCTTCCATAGATTTTTCGATTTTCAGCCAGATTTGAATTTTCGCAATCCAAAAGTGCTTGTGGAAATGTCGCAGAATTTTCTTTATTGGCTTAGCAAGGGCGTTGATGGATTTAGGGCTGATGCTATTCCTTACCTTTGGAAGGAAGAGGGTACTGACTGCGAAAATCTAGAAATGACACATACAATTGTCAAATTCTTTCGTGCGGTAATTGATTTTGCTCGTCCAAATACTCTTTTATTAGCCGAAGCTTGCCAAAAACCCAAGGAGGTAGTTAAGTATTTTGGCGATGGCGATGAGTGCCATGCAGGATATCATTTCCCACTTATGCCACAGATTTATAAGGCATTGAAATCGGAATCTAATGAGCCAATTATTGACACATTAAGCCTTGCCGTTACTCCAGAAATTCCTGAGGCTAGCCAATGGTTTACCTTCCTTCGTTGCCACGATGAGCTAAGCTTGGAATTGGTTTATGTTACGGAAGATGATAGAAAATACATTCACGATAACTACTGTAAGCAGCAGCAATGGGATTTCCGTAAAGGAGAAGGAATTGCTTCGCGCTTGGCCGAGCTTATGGATAATGATGTTCGTAAAATTAGTCTTATATATTCTGTAATGCTAACTTTGCCTGGTACTCCAGTGGTGTATTATGGCGATGAGTTTGGCAAGCAGAATGATGTAGATTTTTATAATGAGCAAATTAAACTTACTGGCAAAGACGATACCCGCTTTTTGGTTCGTGGTCGTATCGACTGGGATGAGGTAGAAAAAGAAATTCAAAACCCTGATACTCTCAGCGCACAGGTATATTCGCTATTGAGCAAAATGCTTAAAACTCGCTCCGAGCATAAAGCCTTTGGTAGAGGTAGCATTGCTTGGCAAAACCCTAAGGTAGAGGGTAATGCAAATATACTAATGCTTGAAAGAGAGTATGATGGTGAAAAGATTTTGGTGGTACAAAATTTCTCTGATTCAGAGGCTAGAGTGAGCCTAAAGGATTATAATGCCAAAATGATTTTATCGAATAATGTAAATGTTGAAGGAGATAATTTATTGCTTGGTGCTTATGCTTATTTTTGGGCAAAAATTTAGCTTTAAATTATTTTATTGTTGATTTTTTTAGACGATTATTGTTTAATATAGTAGGCATAATACCCGTTTTAAGTTAAATGAGATCAATTTGTTTGGTGGTTTATTTATATTAATTATTTTTGCTTAGTATTAAATAAAAAATGAACCACAATGGCACATAATAGAAGCGATGGTTTTTCTTTAATGGGTGCTCAGTATACAGTAAGTGTAAGTGTTGCTGCTCAACTAATGCAATCGAGTTGGATTGCAGGTTCTTTTGGGATTGTAATTGCGCTTGTAGGAAGTCCAGCGGCTATTGCTTACTTACCCGATGTGCAAATTGGTGTTGATTATAACAAATCAGATAAGTTAAAACGATTAGTATATCATGAGCTTGCTCATTCATCGCATTATACCAAAGTTGGTATTGCATCTTGGACAGCTCTTGCTACTAACGAGATACTAGCCAATGGACATGGTAATGAGAACAGCCCTGGTGCAGGCAGAATTGCCCTCTGCGAATCTTGGGCTGAACATATTGCTAGAACAATTGCTCATGAAACCTATGGCTTGAATAATAGTATTGACATATCGAGTAATCCAAATGTTAATACATATATAACTTGGCTTGAAAAACAAAAAAATGAAGTAACAAATCATATACCAATAGGCTACTACTATGATTTACAAGATGGTGTAAATATTACTGAAACAGCAACTGACAAAGATTGGCTTAATGGAAATAGCGATATAATTATAGATGGTGTCTCAGGTCTATCTAATAATCAATTATTCTCTTTATTAAATTCTAGCATTAATTCTCCTTCTGATTTTAATACTGCTTTAATAAATTCAGGATACCTTACAGGAGCAAATACCTCTCAAAAAGTTAATGATTTATTTAATTCCTATTAAATATATTAGCCATGAAAAATTTATTGTATATATTATTAGTATTATTATTAATAAGCAGTTCTTGTGGAAAACCAGATAATTGCCCAGAGGAATTTGTATTACCATCTGCTCAGCTATTTCCATACGATAGTGTGTACCAAATTGGAGATACGATTAACTTGTTCTCTAAATTCTCTAAATATGTCTATGAAAAAAATACAGAAACCACTTATAATATGGAAAATATTATATGGACTGCAAGCATGGGTATTATCAGGATAGATAGTGGGAAAACAGGTGAGGATGCAAATAGAACAAAAGTTGAAGATTATTTTAGTGTTATAAACTGCTCAGATAGTGAGAGTTTATGGTATACATACTCTACAGGAGCAACGGCTTTAGAACTTACGTACAAACTCGATAATGACTCGTTTAGAATTTCATTCTCAATGATACCAAAAAGAAAGGGAGTCTTAATTATTGCGTTTGGAGGTGGTGTTTATGAGTCGAATCAAGAATTTGAGGGAAAATGTAAAAACATTGCATTTAGTGGTGGGACTCCTTTTAATGAAGGAAAAGATAATAATATATATCTGCTAAAAGAATCGCCTATACCTCATTATAATAATTGGATTCTTCAAAAACCTGAAGAAAGATTTTACAAACACCGTTATTTTGCACTTAGAATAATAGAATAACCTCCAGAACCTCATATATATAATTATCTGGTGGAATTTTTATTATTTTTGTAGCAAATGAAAGAAGAATATATATATATGTGTAATGCAGGCAGAATTGCCCTTTGCGAATCTTGGGCAGAGCATATTGGTAAAACAATTGCTCATGAGACTTACCCTACAAACAACCTTACTTCTATTATCGAAACATATATTGAACGATTAGATAAAACGTGGAATGAAGTACCAAATCACATCCCTATTGGCTTGTATCACGATTTAATAGATGGAGGCACTGAACCAATTTCATGGAATAGAGATTGGAGTAGTAGCACTACTGTTTTGGATAATGTTTCTGGATTTTCAAACCATCAAATGTTTCAATGCTTAAATTCAAATACTGTAGATATTGATGACTTTAAACAATTACTTATTAGTGATTATTTAAATACAACATCTAATACTACCAATGAAGTGGATTTATTATTTAATAGTTATTAAAAAGAAGCATATTATGAAAAATATTCTTAAACTTAGTTTGCTATTTATGGTGTTTGCTATTTCTACATTATCGTCATGCGATAAGGATTGTGATAGACCAGATGTAGGTATTTATGAATTTGTACTTCCTTTTGAACTTTCCCCTGCTCAAGATGTATTTCATATTGGCGATACTATTACTATTTCTTGTTTTTTGGAGAACCCTATATATGAAAGAAAAACCAAGAATGAATATCAGCTTGATGATTTCAAATTTTACCTTACAACATCTATTTATGATATGGATACTAGTATTATAGACTTTAAATATTTTGAGCATTTCGAATTACTCATTGATAATAATTATTGGCATAATATTTTTCGTTTTTCTAATGGTGAAAGTGATTTGCTAAGTCAATTTATTTTTAAAGACAACGAATATTCAATAAACTACAAGCTTATTCCAAAAAAGAAAGGACATTTCCTTTTATTTCAAGGGTCTGATATAAATTACAGAGGAGGTAAACAAGTATTTGCTCTACAATGTAGGAACACTGAAATTGATGCCAAAGTATACATGAATAAACGAGGAGATAATAATTTCCAATTAATAAATGAAGCAAAAAATAGTTATTATAAAGATTGGTCGCCTCACAAAGAAAGATACCTTGATACAGGAGGCTATTGTTTTAAAGTTGTTGATTAATTTATGATTTTGAAATTTATTTTATGAAAGAAAATTACGAAATTGCTCATTCATCGCATTATACCAAAGTAGGTATTTGGTATTGGACAGCTCTTGCTACTAACGAGATACTAGCCAATGGACATGGTAATGAGAACAGCCCTGGTGCAGGCAGAATTGCCCTTTGCGAATCTTGGGCGGAGCATATTTCTTAAATTATCGTCTAGATTAAAACTTAAAAAACAATCAAGAATTATTGTTTAAGTAGTAAAATGAGCATTCTTGCAGGGTAAATGTACTTTAAATAACATCTTTCATGTAAAAAAATATTTCTTGGGTAATCCTGAAAGCTCTCAAGTACCTACTACACTGCGAAAAATAGTTATATAATTCGTTTAATTAGAGAAATTCGACAGGGTAAGCTCATGCTTTTTATTTTGTTTATTTGTTTATACGTTAACTCCTTATATCATCCAACAAAGTAAACGTGAAATACAAATTATGCCTTAATGCTGCCTAAGTTCAATTAGTAAATTCATTTTTTTTAGTATAATTGTAAAATGTATTTTTTATGTTAATAATGCCACCCTTTCAGGGTTTTACGAACAACATTTATCCTTATTTATAATAATATCAGCCCTTTGGGCTTATTCTATTCTATTATAAATAAATGTTATTTTTAAGTATTTTACAATCATTAATGAATGATATTATGATTTATTATTGCACAAAATCCCGAAGGGATGAAAGTATTCTAATTATACAATATACAAATTGGCTAAAACCCCTAAGGGGTGACATTATACCGCCAAATAAAAGTATTGCAAAATCAATTTAGTTGTTTACAATAAATTACAGATTTTTTTGTTGAATTCTTAACCCTTGATTCGCATAAATATACTAATAATACAATTAAAACAACTCAATAAAAATAGTTAAACGATTATAGCACAATTATTTATATAATTGTTGTAAATACTTCAGCTTATTAACCTAAAAGTATGAGTTTGCCCTGAGCATTCTTCCCCCTTGAGTTTAACTCAATGTCCCTCCCTTTATAACTTTCCAAAAATCCCATAATTATAACGAACTATTTAATAAATTTGCAAACTGGAAATTTAGCTGTATTTTTAAATCTATCCATTAATTAAATAATAATTTCAGAGTGAGAAGTAAAGTGTATTAATGGGCAAATTCTAATATAAAACTGATGAAACAACTTTTAATAACAATAGTATTTAGTGTATTCATTTTTCTGAATATAAAAGCCCAGCAAGTAGAGCCTCCATTTTGGTGGGTAGGCATGCATAATGATGTGGTGCAGATAATGATTCACCATGATGAAATTGCCAAGCTAGAGCTTAAAACAGAATCCACAGATGTGGAGATTGTAAAAGTTAATAAGGTGGAAAATCCTAATTATGTGTTTGTGGATTTGAGAATTAAAAAGGAAGCAAAGGCTGGTGAAGTTGAGCTTAATTTTTATGGTAAAAAACGTCGTCCACAGTATACCATTAATTATGAACTAAAGGAGCGAAGAGCGAATTCGGCTCAGCGCAAAGGCTTTGGGCAAGAGGATGTTGTGTATTTGCTAATGCCCGACAGATTTGCCAATGGGAACACTGATAACGATAATGTAAAAGGATATCCTGAGCAGGCTGATAGAAACAACCCCGATGGTAGGCATGGCGGCGATTTGCAAGGGATAGAGAATAATCTCGATTATTTGCAAGAGTTGGGAATTTCGGCAATTTGGCTGAACCCTGTAATGGAAAATAATATGCCAGCAGTTAGCTATCATGGTTATGCAATTACCAATTTTTATAAAATTGATGCTCGCTTTGGTAGCAATGACGATTATCTGAAAATGGTGCAAACTGCCAAAAGCAAAGACATTAAAATTGTTATGGATATGGT
>QMPB01000329.1 GCA_003648395.1 Bacteroidota bacterium | reverse complement strand
TTTTTAGCAAATATGTCTATATCTATGAAAATGATAATAAGTTGATAGAAGAATTTGAGTATCATAATGAAAAAGATGTATTTTTATCATATAAATACAAGTATGATGAATTTACAAACGTAACAGAGCACATCTGCTATAATTCTAATGGTGGTGTATTTTATCGAAATACTATCAAGTATAGTGAATTTGACAATGAAAACAATTGGCTTAAAAAGGTTGAATATCATAAAAATATTCCCGCAGAAATTAGCATCCGAATAATAGAGTATTATAATTAACAAATATCAAGACTTAAAACAAATTCATAGTGTATCTCTCTGTGCCAAAACTAATTTAACCATTTCCTCCATATGGAGAAAATGGTATTATTTAGGGGAGTTTATTTGAGTGATTTATTCCTTAACTTTGGAAATCATTTTTTAGAAAAGAAACCATGGAATTAAGGCATCAATTTACCGAAATACAAGATCTGATTAAAAAAGCCAAGACCAGAGCTTTTAAGGCAGTAAATACAGAATTGATAGGTCTTTATTGGGAGATAGGAAAATATATTTCTGAAAAATTGCCAAAGCTGAATGGGGTAAAGGAGTAGTAAAGAACTTATCGGAATACCTACAGGAGTCTGAGCCAGAATCAAAAGGTTTCTCATCACAAAATTTATGGAGGATGAAACAATTTTACGAAACCTATTATGAGAATACAAAACTCTCGCCACTGGTGAGAGAATTATCATGGACCAATAATCTGATAATTATTTCAAAATCTAACTCTGATAAAGAACGAGAATTTTATTTGCGGTATTCCATAAAAGAAAACTTATCTAAAAGAGAATTAGAAAGGCAAATGGATAGTGCTGTTTTTGAAAGGACATTGCTTTCGGATGAAAAACTCTCACCAGTGTTGAGAGAATTGTATCCGGCTGCAAATCAATTTTTTAAAGATGATTACGTATTCGATTTTCTTACGCTCCCCAAATCATTTTCTGAAAGAAATTTAAGAACGGCAATCATACAAAATTTAAAAGAGTTTATTCTTGAATTTGGTAAAGACTTTGCTTTTGTTGGAGAAGAATACAGGCTACAAGTTGGAAAGAAAGATTTCTATATTGATTTGGTTTTCTACCATAGAGAGCTACAATGTTTGGTGGCTATTGATTTAAAAATTACAGATTTCAAACCCGAATACCTTGGGAAAATGGAGTTTTATTTGGAAACTCTTGATCAAGATGTGAAGAAAACGCATGAGAAGCCCAGTGTTGGAATTATACTGTGTAAGAATAAAGATAGTAAAGTAGTAGAATATGCTATGAATAGAAGCATATCACCTACATTAGTCTCTAAATATGAAACAAAGCTTATTGATAAAGAAATACTTGAAAACAAACTTGATGAATTCTTTGAGTTGGCAGAGTTGAATAAAAAATGATACTTATTCTGCACCTTGCTTTCCTTTTTGTTCAAGTTCAACAACATATTGCTCAATTTCCTAACAGGTAGTAGCTAAGGAGTTGTCAATAAATAACTTGCTCATATAGACTTATTCTTTCCTGACGACTCCTTATGTATCAATTATGTGACAATCCCCACATTTTACATACCAATTATGTGATGATTATCACACTTTAGGTATGTAAAGCGTGATTTTATATCAGTAATCTTAAGTTTATGGTAGATTTTACAGAGAAAATACTAGAATCCATTGAAAACCAAATATTTCAAGAAGAACAAATCATAACTATTTAGAGCTTGTCAAGGAGTCGAGTATTTCTAAAAATTTTGGAGAGTCTGATTCAGAATGTTCGAGTTTGATGTTTTGCAATTCTGAATCCCAATAGTTATCGGGATTCAGAACAAGAAAAAAGAAGATATCGGACATGATGGACAGACTCTATTCAGGGATTTTCACATACATTCCAATTCCGGTATTAATCCAAGAATAATGAAAGCTTGATTTGCTTTTAAAAGAATTAGGGTATTTAATATAGACTTGAAAGCCAAGGTAATTTGTAGCAGGAATTTCGAGACCCAAGACAGGAGTTATAGCAAAATGCCATTCCAACTCTTTAAACTCATATAGCCCAACTACTTGATAGTTTTCAATAATAGAGGCACCTATTTCTAAACTTAAATATGCTTTTATATTATTTACAGAGTTGGAGAAATAATATTTGGTATTTGCCATTATTGAAAAAGCATTTATATAATTACGTTGCCAGCCTGAGAATACTGAATTCTCATCAATATAAATCTCATAGTTTTTTTCGTAGAACATTTGCCATGCAAAATTTCCACCAAAGGATAGTCTATTATTTACATTCTGACTAATGCCAAACTGCACTCCTCTCCCGCTCGTTGTTTTTACTTCATCTGTCATTTGCCCCATAGGTAAAGCAGTACTCCAACTGGCATCAAGAGTAATCTCTTTGTTAGTGCTTTCCTGAATTACATTTACAGAGTCTGTCTGGGCCCATAATCCACTCACAGAAAACAATAATACGATATATAAAACCAAGTGTTTTTTCATTCTTCAGCAGGTTTTAAATATGGTGATTGAAAAAACATTTGATCAATATTCCTAATCAAACGATCTTGCATATTTATATCATAAATTCCTTTTGTTACTCCTCTCCAATATACCTTCAAAGTATCTTCAGGTATGATAACAAAATCATTTGGGATCATATCTATGATAATATTACTTTCAGGAGCTATTAATGTAGAACTTGGCAGACTAACAGGAAAATATGCTGTTCCCTGTACATAGGCATCATTTGTATATATCCAATAAGGAATATAATTCCAGTATTGCATAATATTAATTGCAGACAAATCACGGACATAGATATTTACACTGGCATTTTCAGCATTATCTCCAATTAATTTCACATAGCCTCTGGCATTAAAATTTTCTTCTACTCTTTGCAAGATCAATTGATCGTAAGGACCTTCAGTATTATTCAAATCAATATAATCATCTATTCTTAGTACTGAATCAATAAGATGATAAGTCTTATAATCAGTGAAATCAACATCAGGACAACGATAAGTATATACAGTATCACTTTCTGCCGGTGATATAGAGGAGTCGGGATAACAACCCACAAGTATCAATAGAATAAAACCGATAATAATATTTCTAAACATGACCATTAGTTATAAATTTTCTTCCAAGCTTTATATTCCTTGGCACTCGTATCAAACATTTCTAAAAATGCATTTCGCCAATAATCATCAAAGTGTCTACCTTTTCCTTTGGAACGTATGGGCTCTGAAAGCAAAACATCTCCTGTCTTTTTATCGAAAAAAACCACCCAGACAGATAAATACTTTTCACTTCTATTAAGTGCTTCTACCAAATAGATCAATCCTAAACCTGAGCTATTATAATCAGCAAAACCTTTGATATACGCTTTTATTTCTTTTCTTTCTAGCATATATGGATGATCGATATACAACTCACTAGCATTTATTTGTGCATTCTTTGCATAAATTAATGTATCATAAAATACTTCTTTCTTTTTATAGGGTTTTCCTACATCTTCACCTATCTCTTCATCCATAAATATTTGATTCCACTGCGGAATATGCACAGTAATAACTTCTTCAGGGCTCGGAAATTTCTCAGTACCCATACACTTTGCATGAGTAAAATCTAAACCGTAAAAAGTCATGGTTTTTGTTTCAAAAATATTGATATTACCTTGTGACCATGTGAAACTTGCTGGCAATAAGAAGATAATGAATAATAGTTTTCTCATAATAAGTGATTTGATAATTAATTAGAAGTGGTAACCAACCTGAACTACATAGCGAAAGCCCATAGCGAAAGTATCAAATCCGCCTCGCGTATTGATCGCATCTAATTCAATAAATGTATCCATCCAAGGGTATTTCTCCAATATTTGATCCTTAATATATCCCAAATCTCCTTCATCTTCAATTCCGAGTTCACCTGTTAGTGTAACTTTTGCTGAGTAATAACTCACACTGGGGCCAACTAAAATGAGATCAACAGTCATTCTATCCCAGAATAAAAATTGGTAACCTAATTCCAATCCTAAACTTGCCATTTTAAAGGAAGCATCAATACCCAAATCGTTAATAACATCATCGTTATCGATTAACCTGAGTTTTGAATCAAAAGCATATTGATAATAAGTAATATAAGGACCAATATATACACCATCCGGTGCGCTATTCTTATTTCTCTTTCCTAAATAAAACCTATAATCCATAGCTGTTGTAAAGCCAATTCTATTCCCATGCTCTACATAAGAAATTTCTAATGAATCATTATTTAAAAACTCAGGAAACAATAACAGGCCCGCATTAATAGAGATACTCTGGTTTTTCTTAAGTATCCTTTCGTAACCCAATGTAATATTTGAAGTATTGATCACCATTGGTGTTATATTCCACCTAATTGTATTTTTCTTCTGCTTTTTTTCAGTGTTAATAATGGTATCCTGAGCATATAAAGCTCCTCCTAATCCATAAATAAATAATAATAATAGTATATATTTCTTCATCAGCTTGTTTTTAATTTTTATAGATGATTTATTTTCAAAGATAGAAAAATATTAGAATTGTAATAAAGTATTATGAATTGCTTTCTATGAGTTCTTCAATACATCACCAATATCATTCATTATCTTTCTTGATAAATTCTCTGACATCTTCATTGAATTACTCTCAGAATATACTCGAATAATAGGCTCAGTATTCGACTTTCTTAAATGTACCCAACCTTCTTCAAAGTCTATTTTAACACCATCAATGGTAGATACTTCTTCTTTCTTGTATTTATTTGCAATAACAGATAAGATATTGTCTACATCCATCTCAGGCTCTAAGTTGATTCTATTTTTAGAAATAAAATAGTTAGGATATGATGATCTGATATTACTCACCGGCTCTTTTCTCTCAGCCATCAAACTTAAAAACAAAGCAATACCTACCAATGAATCTCTTCCATAATGTAATTCCGGTAATATGACTCCTCCATTTCCTTCGCCACCAATGATGGCCTTGGTTGCTTTCATTTTTTCAACCACATTCACTTCACCTACAGCAGATGCTTCATATTTTACTCCATATTTATTGGAAACATCGCGCAATGCTCTGGTACTACTTAAATTGGAAACAGTATTTCCTTTTTTCTTCGACAAAACATAATCGGCCACTGCAACAAGAGTATACTCCTCACCAAACATGTCACCATTCTCCGAAACAATGGCCAAACGATCTACATCAGGATCCACAACAAAACCTACATCAGCTTTTTTCTTAACAACTTCATCGGAAATTACAGTTAAATTCTCTGGTAAAGGTTCCGGATTATGCGGAAAAATACCATTGGGTTCATCAAATAATGGAACGATGTCTTTAACTCCTAAAGCCTTCAATAAAACAGGTATGGTAATACCACCGGTAGAATTTACAGCATCAAAAGCCACTTTAAATTTTGCTTTCTTTATGGCTGCTACATTCACCAAATCCAAATCCAATATCTTCTGAATATGCTTATCTATCTGAGTATCATCCGAAACTATAGTTCCTAAGTCATCTACTTCTTTAAAGCTAACATCACCAACTTCTATGGCTTTTAATAGCGATTCTCCTTGAGATGCTGAAATAAACTCACCCTTTCCATTCAATAATTTCAAGGCATTCCATTGCTTAGGGTTGTGGCTTGCTGTAAGAATCACTCCTCCTTGAGCTTGTAAATCGACCACTGCCATTTCGACTGTTGGAGTAGTACTTAAACCCAAGTTGATAACTTCTACTCCCATAGCAACAAGAGTATTATTTACCAGAGATTCAACCATTTC
>QMPB01000328.1 GCA_003648395.1 Bacteroidota bacterium | reverse complement strand
TGGATGGAGATATTCTAAAGACTGTGAGGTTAAATTAGAATGGAATAACTTAATAATCCAAACTGAAGGTTATAAAAATTCTATCCTTAAAATGGTGTCAGATATTGAACTTGATAATAATAAGGAAGGAACAATAACTGTAGTATACACCAAACAAATCAGAGAAGAAAAAGGTGTATTTATAAGTGGTGAGCACCAACTTTTAAAATCCATTACCAGTAAGATAAACTCATACTTAACTTACCATGCACTTCAAAAAACTATTTCGCAGCTTCAAGTTAGTAATAACACAAAAATAGAACGCGATAATAATAAAGACGAGGTTGCTAATTGGTTAAAACATCAAGATCTTAGTGACGATGAAATTGATGAATTACTTAAGGTAAAAATCGATTTCAAGAAAGGCGAAACAATTTTTAAGCAAGGAGCTATTGCTTCATATATTATTCTTTTGAGCAGTGGATTATCAAAGAACTATGTTGAAGGTAATTTTGACAAAGGTTTTAATTTTAAGATAATAAAGCCAATGTCTTTTATTGGTTTATCTTCTGTTTATGGTAAAAATATATATGCTTTTTCGGGAAGTGCACTAACAAAGTGTACTGCTTATTTAATTGATATTCACACATTTAAAAGCGTAGCTAGTAATAATCCTGCATTTACAAAAAGGCTTTTAAATTGGTATTGTGATACAACTCAAGGGCATCTAGCTCGCATGTCGTCAATTGCAAATAAACAAGCATTGGGTCGCTTAGCAGAAACTATTATTTATCTTTCTGAAGATATTTTTAATGGAGATATTATTACAACAAATGTATCGCGTAAGGATATTGCAGAATTAGCAGCTATGAGTACCGAAAGTGCTGTAAGATTTCTTTCGGATCTTAAGAAGGATAAGATTATTGAGATTACAACTAGCTCAATAAAGATATTAAAGAAAAATGTATTGACGTTACTAAGCAATAATTAGAGCTTTAATACTATACTAATAATACAATTATAGCACGGTTATTACCGTGTTGTTTTATTTACAAGAATAATTATGGCAACATTTCTTTTTAACGAAATAATATTTGGCCCAGTAAAATCACGTCGGTTAGGTGTTAGCTTAGGAGTGAATTTATTACCTGAAGATTATAAGTTTTGTACATACGACTGTTTATACTGCGAATGTGGATGGACATTAGACTCAAATAAGAAGATAATACTTCATACTAGAGAAGAAATCAAAGCCACTTTAGACCAAAAACTTCAAGAAATGCTAGGTGCAAATGAAGCTCCTGATAATATTACTTTTGCCGGCAATGGCGAGCCTACAATCCACCCTGCTTTTGCCGAAATAATTGATGATACAATTGAACTTAGAGATAAATACTTTCCTAAAGCATTAATATCTGTTCTTAGTAATGCAACACAAATTCATAAGCAATCCGTAATTAGCGCTCTTAATAAAGTAGATCAAAATATTCTTAAACTCGACAGCGCAATAGACTCTACTTATAAATTATTAAATCAGCCAAAAACACCTATAAGTGTTGCTAAACTTGTAGAAAGATTAAAAGTATTTAATGGAAATCTTACTATTCAAACCATGTTTATCAAAGGTGAATATAAAGGTGAGAAATTTGATAATACTACAGATTATGAGGTTGGAAAATGGTTAGAATTATTACAAGAAATAAAACCTAAAGAAGTAATGATTTACCCTATTGCAAGAGATACACCTTTGGAGGGATTAAAGAAAATTTCGGAAGAAAAATTAGATTCCATAGGAGCAAAAGTTCGCTTATTGGGAATAGAGGTAAAAATATATTCATAATGGAAGAGGTACAACAAAATAGAGATGAACTTATAGCCGCATTAGAAGCTAAAATGCCTTTTGGTAAATATCAAGGGAGAAAGCTCTTAGATTTACCAGAGCCATATCTTGTTTGGTTCAATCAAAAAGGATTTCCTAAGGGGAAACTTGGTAGGCAGCTACAGCTTATGTATGAAATTAAGCTTAATGGATTAGAAGATATGTTTAGGCGATAAGTTAATAACACCAAAGTATTATGCAAAGCGAGCAAATAATATATACTAATGAATTAAATACTGAACTAAATTTTAGCTTCAGCAGGAGTAGTGGCCCTGGTGGGCAGAGTGTAAATAAAGTAAATACTAAGGTTGAGTTGCGGTTTAACATTTCATTATCCAATATTTTGAGCCAAGAAGAAAAATATACTTTATTTGCAAAATTACCAAACCAGATAAATAACGAAAAAGAGTTTATTGTAATTTCTCAGGCCACACGTTCGCAATTACAAAATAAAGAAGATTCAATATTAAAGTTTTACGAAGCAATAAATACGGCACTAAAACCTGTTAAAAAACGAAAGCCCGTTAAAGTTTCTAAATCTGCGAAGGAAAAACGACTAAAGGATAAAAAAGTAATCTCTCAAAAGAAGCTACGAAGAAATACTAAGGATGATATATAATGAAAAAAGCCACGAAAACAAATTTCGTGGCTTTTTAATTCTATATAGAAATGGGGATAATTACATAGTTCCCATTTTCACAAGCATATCAGCAAGGCGATTAGAATAACCAGCCTCATTATCGTACCAAGAAACAATTTTCACAATATTTCCATTTACCATAGTTAGGTCTGCATCAAATATTGAAGAGTGAGTATTGCCAACAACATCAATAGAAACTATTGGATCAGTACAATATTCTAAAACACCTTTCATTGGACCTTCAGCAGCAGCTTTCATAGCAGCATTGATTTGCTCAACAGTAGGAGTTTTTTCCAAATCACAAGTTAAATCTACAACAGATCCATCAGGAGTAGGAACTCTCATTGCCAAACCATCGAGCTTACCAGCTAATTCAGGAATAACAAGACCGATAGCCTTAGCCGCACCTGTAGAAGTAGGAATAATTGAAACCGCAGCAGATCGAGCACGACGCAAGTCTTTATGTGGTGAATCCAATATTATTTGGTCATTGGTATAAGAGTGGATAGTATTCATTAATCCTGTCTTAATACCAAAGTTGTCATGTAAAACCTTAGCAACAGGCGAAAGACAATTTGTAGTACAACTAGCATTAGAAACTAAAATATGATCAGCTTTAAGATCATCATCATTAACTCCCATTACAATAGTAGAATCCACATCGTTAGCAGCAGCAGAAGGAACACTTAAAAGAACCTTTTTAGCACCAGCCTCAATATGCAACATCATTTGCTCACGCTTACGGAATATACCTGTACATTCAGCTACAATATCAACACCTAAATCTCCCCAAGGAAGATCACCAGGATTACGCTCTGAATAAACACGGATTTTCTTTCCATTAATTACTAAATACTCTCCATCTACAGTTACGGTTCCATCAAATTTACCATGTACTGAATCATACTTTAATAAGTGTGCTAATGTTTTTGTATCTGTTAAGTCATTGAAAGCAACAACTTCTACATTTTCTTTCTTTAATAATGCACGGAAAGTAATTCTTCCAATTCTTCCGAAGCCATTAATAGCTACTTTTACTTTTGTCATACTAATTAATATTTATTATTGTTATTAATATCATTGTAATAATATCCGGCAAAAGTAAGAATTATTTATTGGAAATTAGTAAATAACTAATAGTTTTTTTTAATAAATCTTTGTGTAAATTAATGATCTATTTATCACTTCCTATTTAGATTTCTCTTCCCATTTTTCTATGGCTTTCACGGCTTGCTTTCTGCCATATTCGATTAATTCTTCGGCTCTATAGTAGTCAAATAGCCCTCCCGATTCATGTGAAATAGATATAAGAATATCAGCAGGCATAAGTTCTAATGATAATTGTGTAATTCGTCTATGCATCATATTTAAGGACTCATCGATAAGCTTTAGATACGACCAATGAGCTCTGTCATTAGCTTCGCTCTTAGAGTCATCACGCCATTTATTAATTATACTTTTGACAATAGAAAATGACATATTTATGGATTCATCATTTTTCTTTATATATTTACTGTCAGCTATATATTCAAATTCGGCTGATAAATCTACAGCTACCAATATATCACCATTAGTTCGTTCTACTCTATTTACAGGTATAGGGTTTACGATGCCTCCGTCTACTAATAGTTTGCCATCAAGTTCGAAAGGAGTAATTACCGTTGGGTAAGCAACGCTAGCCCTAATAGCATTAAAGAGGGATCCTTTATCAAAAACAACCTCCTGTTTTGAATTAATATCAGCAGCAATAATTTTTGTACTAATAGGTAAATCTGATATTCTCCATTCTCCTACAATTGTCCTAAGCTCGTCAAAAACTCTATCCATTTTCACAAAGCCAAGGTTCATGGTAAAATCCATTAATCTATACACCTCTGCTTTTGAGAGTTGCAATGCCCATTGTTTAAATTCCGAAAGTTTTCCTGCGGAATATATTCCGGCAATCAATGCACCCATAGATGTGCCTGCAACAGAGGTGATTTGGAAACCTCTTTTTTCTAATTCTTCAATAACTCCAATATGAGCAAGTCCCCTTGCGCCACCTGCTGATAAAACTAACGCAACTTTTTTTGTCATAATATCTTCGTTAAATATTAAATAATAGCTCTACAATAGTTCATCTATCTTTTCAAGCAAAGTTTCCCAAAGGTATTTCTTCTTTTCCTCTTTGCAGCCTGCTACCATTTCTTTTTCTTTGTTATTATCAAAATAATCGAGAATGGCATCGGCAATTTTTACAGGATCTACATCTACTACATAACCAGCAATACCATCAGGCACAATCTCTGGAAGACCACCGACCTTAGTTACCAGCATAGGTTTTTCAAAATGATATGCTATTTGTGTAACTCCACTTTGAGTAGCAGTTTTATATGGCTGAACAACCATATCGCAGGCATTAAAATAGTCACCTACTTTGCTATCAGGAATAAAATCTGTTACCAATACTAATTGGTCTTCTATTTTTAATTTTGAAATCAAATCCAGATATTTTTGTTCATTGGAATAATATTCGCCAGCAACAATAAGCTTTATTTCACTATTACGAATTCGCTCATCAGCCATTGCCTTAAACAAAAGGTCAAGTCCTTTATAATCTCTAATAAACCCAAAGAATAGGATATAAGGAGTTTTTGCATCTAGTTGCAAGTTTTTTCGTGCTTGCAACTTATTCTCTGGTATTCCAAAATTATCGTAAACAGGGTGAGGTGTAAATATTTTGGGTTTATTTTTATCAAAAGTATTTAAATCGTCAAGTACAGATTGCGACATAGAAATAAAACCATCCACAGCACCCACAAAATATTTGGCAAGCAAATGATCTCCAATACGTTTTTCGTGAGGAATAATATTGTCAATAATACTTATTACTTTAATCTTTGTTCCGCGCTTAGCAATACGTGCTACAGTTCCCAAGCTAGGCCCCATAAAAGGTAACCAAAACTTTATTATTAGTAAATCAGGATTAATTTTACGAATTTGATTTCCTACAGCAAACCACGACAGTGGATTTACTGAGTTAAGCTTCACTTCTATATCCAAATCAGCAGGAGCAGCTTCTTCAGAATACTGAGTTGTACCTGGAAAAAGAAAATTAGGATATTGTAAACTAAAGGTAATAATTTTCACTGTATAACCTTGTTGCATATATGCACGAGCAATACGCTCGTTATAATTAGCCAAGCCACCACGCAAAGGATATGCACTACCCAATATTACTACGCTTTTTTCGGATTTACTCATCTAAACCTACTGATTTTTCAATTACATATTCATTTCTTATGGATGAGTTTCTTGCTATTAATTCTCCCAAGAAACCAGAAACAAACAGCGTTGTACCCATCATCATTGC
>QMPB01000327.1 GCA_003648395.1 Bacteroidota bacterium | reverse complement strand
AGTTGAAGAACAACTACCAGGTAGCCACTTAAAACACTTAAGGTATAATGACCATATAAAGGAAATAACTGAAAAATTTGATCAAATATTTGTTAATACGTCTTCTTTCACTAGTGAAAAGGAATATCCAGATGGAGTACATTACTCATTAAATGGGCATAAATTGATAGCCTCCAAGCTTAAAGAAATAATACTTTGGGATATAGCAAAACATTGATGTTTTTTTCATCATATTTGCAATTGCTAATATTTAGTTAAAATGACTTCATCATTTTGGGCATAATAAAAAAACAATCAATATCTGGTACAATATATTCTTACATTGGAGTAATCCTTGGTTTTGTTACTACTGGTCTTTTATATCCAAGAATATTCTCAACTGAAGAAGTTGGACTATTAAGAATTTTAGTTTCATATTCTTTACTATTTTCTAATTTCGCTGCTCTAGGTATCAACACAGTTACCGTAAAGCTTTTTCCATACTTTAGAGATTACGAGCGCAAGCATCATGGTTTTTTAGGGTTGGCTTTGTTGGTTTCAACAGTTGGTTTAATAATTGCTATTTTAACTTTTATTGCATTTAAAGATGTAATACTTGCTAATGGTAAAGCAGGGGCAGACTTGTTTTCGCAGTACTTTTACTACATCGTACCACTAATAATTTCCACACTTCTTTTTAATGTTTTTGATACTTATTACAGGGTACTCTACAATGCCGTTAAAGGTATTATTTACAAAGAAGTAATTCAAAGAGTATTAATACTAGTGGTAATTATTCTGTTTTTTATAAATGAAATTGATTTTCATGAGGCAGTTATACTATACACAATTGCACTTATTACACCGACTATACTTCTTTTCTTTTCGTTGATTTATAACAAGCAATTGTTTTTGAAAATTGATTTGGGTTTTGTTGATAAGAAGCTGTCGCATGAGATGATTAATATTGGAGCTTTCGGAATACTAGCTAGTTTTTCTGGCGTACTTTCTATGACTATCGATTCGATAATGGTTGAGCGAATGATTGACTTGAGTGCTTTGGGTATTTATACAGTTACTTTCTTCTTTGGAACATTAATACTTGTACCATTGCGTACTATGGGTAAAATTAGTTCGGTAATTATTGCTGATGCATGGAGAGTAAATGATCTTAAAATTATCGACAGTATCTATAAAAAAAGTAGTATTAGTTTAACAGTAATTGGGTTGCTATTACTAATTGGCATATGGGGCAATATTGATAACGTATTTCAAATAATTCCAGTTAAATATATTGCTGGTAAATATGTTATTCTATTTATCGGAATAGCAAGCTTATTTGATATTGCACTTGGTATTAGTCCTCACATAATTGTTAATTCAAATCACTACAGATATCTATCATATTTTTTAATAACTTTTGCAATACTACTCGTTATTTCAAATATGCTACTAATACCAATATACGGTATTGTTGGTGCGGCTTTGGCTACCTTAGTTTCAAAATTTATCTATAATCTGATTAAATTCCTATTTTTATATCGTACATATAAACTGCAGCCATTTACCTACAAAATACTAATACTATACGCCATTGGAATTTTTGCTTATGTGATATCATTACTATTACCACAGCTTGAGAATTATATTATTGACATAATTGTACGAAGCATAATTATTACTATCGCCTTTGCAGTGCCTGTTTATTGGTTTAAAATTTCGGAAGATATTAATGATAAGGTTGATAATATTGTGAGAAATATAACTACCAGAAGCTAATATTCGACCATCACGAAACATATTTCCATATGCAACGTATAAGCTGTATTAATTGCGCAATTTGATATATTGTTGGTATTGCACTATTTTTGCACTTTAAAATTTTCACTTAGATTACCACCAAAACTATAAAATGGATAATAACTTAAGAATATGCTTTATAGGAAGCGGCACAATTTCAACCGCAATGGGAAATGTGATTGCTCAGAAAGATAATTACGAAGTTTTTTTATTATCAGTTGAACAAGAGGTTGTTGACTCCATAAGTAACGAGCATATTAATCGTAAATATTTCCCAAATATTGAGCTTGAACCATCATTAAAAGCTACATTTGATAAGAATATTCTGAAAGAATCTGATATTATTTTCCTTGGAATTCCATCAAGTGTGATTATTCCTTATGTAAAAGAAAATAAAGAATTTTTTGGCGAAGAAGCACTAATTGTTAATCTTGCAAAAGGGTTTGGTGAAGGTCAGAAAACTATTCCTCAGTCGTTATCAAAACTTATCCCCAACCAAATTTTCAGCATGAAAGGTCCATCATTTGCAAGGGAAATTATAAGTAATATGCCAACTGCCTTTACACTTGCAAGCAAAAGGGATAAGCACTTTAAATTATTTGAAAATATATTTAAAGGTACAACCATACAACTTGATTATACAATTGATGTAAATGGGGTTGAATTAGCTAGTATCCTTAAAAATATTTATGCAATAATTGTAGGTATTGTTGATGCCCATTTCGATTCACCTAATTTAAGATCGTTGATACTAACCAAGGCCATTAACGAAATGAGATATATCATCTCAAAGTTTGGTGGTGAGGAAAAAACTATGTTTAATTATTGTGGATTTGGTGATTTCACTCTAACTGCTCTTAACGATCTTAGCCGTAACCGTACACTCGGGTTACTTATTGGTAAAGGATTTTTTACAGATTACATATCTGAAAAAGTTGTACTTGAAGGAAAAGTAGCTGTAAATATTTTTGTTGAAGAGATTGCTAAAAAGCGTGGGATAAAGACTAAAAATCTTATGCTTAAAGAGTTATACAAAGTTTTTAATGATGAGAAATATGATATCAATAACTTTGTATCAAATATTACTGTAATGTAAAACTACAGTTTCAAAAGTTTCTTAGCAATTACTTGGTTGTTTACAATTAGTGTTAAAAAATACACTCATTATGGCTGTAAACTCCCATCTGGATGATTCGATGACGCAAATGTCAAGCTTCGGCAAAGTGGATGCTCGTTAAATAATTTAATCATAAATCCATCACTGGTTAAGGGATGACGAATCGTATCCTTGATAATTGGGGTGATATCTACATTCAAAAAATAGGCAGTGTCATTTTCTGGAGCTGGAATAGATATTGCGTTTGTATTTGTTGTAGGCGGTTGATTAACCCAGTTAACCAGATGCTCATCCCACGGTCTTGTAATCCTAAAAATCATTCCTGAATTTTCGCCACCAATTGTGGAATGTCCAATATGATTAGATGTTGGATTATGATATAGGTTTACTCTGGCATCAATAACTACCATATCTTCTCTAAGATCTGAGAAAACGAAACCAATTAAGCTTCTACCCATTCCATATTCACCGTAATAAGTCCATACGGCAGCAACCAACCTTTCAGAATCACCATTTGAAAAACTATAGATACTATGGGATTAATTTAACCAATTTCTTAGTAAGGTTCTCGCGGGAATAGTTTTTATATGCCTCACCATCAATAATATTATTGGGTGATGCAATCCACTTTTTATATAATTCAGTAATATAATTTGCGATACTAGTTTCCTCAGAATATTCAAACATACTACCAGCATTACACTCTTTTATAATTGCTGCTGCATCACCTTCAGCCGGACCAACCCCAATAATTGGTTTGCGAGAAGCTAAATACTCAAATAGTTTACCTGTTAATATTCCTTCATTATTTGGCTCGTCAGGAATTGCTAAGAAAAGAGCATTTGCACTAACTAAAAATGATATCGACTCTTTATGAGCAACATGTCCTTCAAAGTTGCAAATGGGCTGTAAAATAGAATTCTCAATAATGTCTCGATATTTTTTGGACACACGCCCAACGAACTGAAGTTTTATTTTAGATTTACCAACCTCATTTATAACTGAAATAAGTGCTTTAAGGAAACCGTCTATATTATAATTATCGGCTAAAGTTCCTGTGTATGTTATTGTAAACAGATTATTATCAGTTTTACTGTCCGATTTAAAATCATCAGAATCATAGCCATTGGAAATTACAACAATTTTCTCAGTTTGTGATGAAGTAATCTTCGATGCAAATAATTTCTTAATCGCTCTACTAACTACAATCACATTGTCGGCATTATCTAATACATCAAATTCCTTCTTCTTATCTAGCTTTTTAGCAAGTGTACTATGATACATCTGATTGTAGTAATAAATATCAGTCCAAGGATCTCTTAAATCAGCAATCCAATGTATATTAAAGTTTTTCTTGAGTTTTAAACCTATTAATTGAGTGGAGTGGGGGGGGCTACTTGTAATTACAGTTTTGATATTAAACGTATTGATTAAACTAACTGCCTGTTTATAAGCATACGAGTTCCATCCTATTCGTGCATCTGGAATAAAAAAGTTACCTCTAATGAATCGAGATATTTTTTGAGTAATACCTGGATTTTCCTCATTTGCAAATCCACCAAAAGGGATTTCCTTTTTTGATGTAAACTTTTTATAAATATTAAATGGTTCTATTGATTTGGTGGTAAAGACATTTAAATTAGTTGGCAATTCCTTTTTAAGACTCTCGTCAATAATGGCATATGATGCATAATTAGGATCTACCGTTAGCACTATAGGCTCAATATTAAACTTTCGTAGATACTTTGCGAATTTAACCCAACGTTGTACTCCACCACCACCACTCGGGGGCCAGTAATAGGTTATGATGAGTACCTTTTTCAAGATGTTTTTTGTTAAAAGTTAAGCATCTGTTACAGATGGTTCGGTATTCTTATTTATCATTTTCTTAATCTCAAATCCTAATCCAAGTAATATCAATAATATTAATATTAACGAACCTGTTAATGAGATACGCTCACCAATAACCCAGATGCGAGGTTCAAATTTGAATTCGATATTATGCTCTCCTGCAGGAACAACCAAAGCTCTTAGTACATAATTTGTTCTAAAATATGGAACTTCTTCACCATCAATATATGCATTCCAGCCTTTGGAATAATATATCTCTGAGAAAACAACAAGTTGTTCGGAAGTTGAACTATAAGTATATACAAGATTATTAGGCGCATATGAAATAAGGCTAACTACTGAAGTAGGATTAATGGTAAAACTTTTGCCATCTAGTTGAGAGGTAAATCGTTTATCAACAATTGCTGAATTAGCCAGATTATTGTTACCAAGTGCAGCAATTTCTTCATCAGCATTAGCTACCATAACAATATTATCAGCAAACCAAACATTCCCAAATGCTGAGTTATTTATTAAAGGTTTAGCCTCAGGACTATAAATAATATACTTCATATTAAGCATATTAAGAACTTGTTGCTTAGCAAGTGTACTTTCTAGCTTTTCTTGTGTTAAACCAGATCTTAGTACTCCTGTTATTGCGCCTATTTCTGGTTGAATATATTCTTCAATTAGATCTTGATAGCGCTGTAATTTTGCACCATGGTATCCGCCAATACTCTTATGGAAATAAGAACAACTAGCATCATTAAATGTACTCTTGGAAATATCTAGTACTCTAAAATCAGGGTCTTTATCTTTAAAGATAGCTTTGTTTGCCGTACTTACTTTAAATGGCTCATCAAATTGTTTGGCTTTTATAAAATTATCATTATTCAAATACCTTTGATTTACGCCTACCATATCAACAAGGATAAGCAAACCCAAACCGCCAATAAGCAAGGCTTTATTTATTTTACTAATCGAAAATAAATAAATAAGTGTAGCTCCAAGTATAACAAAAATAAGGCTTCGTAAAGCATCTGCTTTAAAAATTGCAATTCTAACATTTTGGAGGCTAGCCATGTAAATTTTTACTTGAGCACCGTCTTTACCATTTAGCATCTCACCAAATTGTATTT
>QMPB01000326.1 GCA_003648395.1 Bacteroidota bacterium | reverse complement strand
TTTAAATTATTTCATCAGAAAAATAAATAATAACTTATTAAGCATTATCTTTCTTTAAAATTATTCTTTACTTATTAATTTCATACTTTTCCAACTGCATATTGTAGGAGCTAAAAATACCCAACCCTCCTTCTACATTATTATACATTATTATTGGTTCAGTAAATGGGCCTTTTTCGTAGGAATTACCCAAATTCTTATGATAAAGATAATAATGCTCATCACAATTTATTATATACACCTTCATTGAATCTGCCTGCAAATCATGATCTCCTCTTATTTCAATAGTACGTGTTTCTCCTTTAGCAAATTCATATAAATCACTTTCATAATAATTACTAT
Organism: Bacteroidota bacterium; assembly: GCA_003648395.1. Next base: position 5,530 of record QMPB01000326.1, on the reverse strand, counting down.
ACCAATAATTATACATATAGAAGTTGCTATTTAATCTATAATAATTTATATCGTTACCATTATTGCATGTAATCTTAAATTTATGTATTCCCTCACTATATCCATCTTTATATGTTTTAGTCTCAGAACCCAAATACTCAAAATCATAAACTGGCTCTGTAATAATAGTGCATTCTGAAGTTACTTTTTCTCCTCTATAGCTAACATTTAACTTAAGATTATCTCCTGCATTAAACTGTACTTTATCAGAAAAAAAAGTTAAATTATGATTATCAAAAGTTAAATTATGGTTTATTCCTCCACTACTAACCACTGCCGTAACTTCATCATAATTGAGCTGTACACTCCCCGAACTATAATAAATTGGGTGCGACATACTTACTTTAAGACTAATAGTATCGTTTTGTGATGATATAAATGCAGCAACAACAAGTTGTGGTTCATTGTCTGGAATTTCAATATCGGCATTCTTTTCGCAAGAACTTATTAGTACTAATATTAAAAATGTAGCTATAATGTATATATATGTTTTCATCCTATATTAAATTAAAATTTGAGATAATAAGAAACTCCTGGTAAAATTGGAAAAAGCGAAACCTGTTTTAATACAGTTTGCTTAGTATTATGGTCATAACCAGTATAATAATAAAAAGGGTTTTGACGGCTATAAGCATTATAAAGAGAGACTTCTATTACTCTTTCTCTACCTTTTTTAAGTTTTTTCTTGAACTGAGCTCCCACATCCAAGCGATGATAAGCCGCCATACGGAAAGAGTTTTTATCTCCATAATGATTAGTCTGGTAGCTATTAAAGTATGAAAGCCCTTGCCCCGGATAATTACTTCCAACACCACTAGGATTGTGGCCATAAGCAGTATAAGTACTCTTTGCTAAACTAACAGCATCGCCTGTACCATATATCCAAGTTGCACTTAAGGTTATTTTTTCGTTAAGCTTATAAATCCCCACTATTGAAAAATCATGTCGCCTATCATGCCTAGGGAAAAATTCTTTGCCATTATTCAACTCATCAAACTGATATTTTGTTAATGAAAGAGTGTATCCTATCCAGCCAGTAAGCTTTCCAAACTTACGTTGTAATAGAACCTCTATTCCTGTAGAATAACCCTTACCTATAGTAACTGCGTCTTCATAATTAAACTCCTCAGAAGAAGTAGGGTCGTCAAACATCATAAAGCTAGCTCCCTCTTTATAGGAAATTATATCAGTCATGGTTTTATAGTAAGCCTCCACAGAAAGTGAAAAGTTAGGATCTTCGAAATCCTTAGCCATTCCTAAAGCAAATTGTTTCGATTTTTGAGGGCCAACCCTATCGGTAGAAGGCACCCAAAGGTCGGTTGGTAAGCCTATTCCTGTAGAAGTTAGCAAATGCACATATTGACTCATTTGAGCATAGGATGCTTTTATACTTAATAAATCAGTAAGCATATAAGATGCTAAAATTCTAGGTTCCAAATCAAAATATGATTTTGCATTATAGTTAAAATTACTAAATCTAAGCCCCATATTAACTTTAAAACGATTAAAAGCTTTCCACTCATCTTCAATATATGCAGAAGTTTCTATGGAGTTTAGCTCTTTAGCATTTAGCTCAGTATCAAAACCTTTCTGCTCATAAACAATAGCACTAGGCGTAAATAAATGATTGGTTATAGCTCCTCCATATCTTATATAATGTTTATTATTTGGCACCCATGTTAAATCTGTTTTAATTCCCAAATCCCTAATTCCAGATTTATATCTTAAATGAGAAAAGTCATCACCATCTTCTTCTTCCATCTCAATAACAAATTGATAATTACTAAAAATAAAAGATGTATTGCTGAATAGCTTATTTGAAAACTGATGATTCCACCTAAAAGTTCCTGTGGCATTTTCCCAAAACAACTTAGAATCAGAGGTCTGATCTTCCCATGTATCATGTGAATAAAACTTATCTCTGCCAAAATATCCACTTAGATAAAGTTTATCCTTATCCGAAATTTCATAATTAGCTTTGGCGTTCAAATCGTAAAAATAGTATCCCGCTGTACTACCTCCACCTTCCATAGATGCAATTATTGGAGCAGCAAGTACATCAACATAAGATCTACGTCCTGAAATAATAAAAGATGATTTGTTCTTTATTATTGGGCCTTCCAATAATAAACGCGATGAAAGAAGCCCAATACTAGCTTCGCCACCAAATTCTTTTCTATTACCATCCTTAAGGCTCATATCTATTACCGAAGAAAGCCGTCCACCAAAACGAGCAGGGAATCCACCTTTATAAAGCTCTATACTTTTTATAGCATCGCCATTAAAAACTGAGAAGAATCCAAAAAGGTGCATTGCATTATAAACCACCGCATCATCAAGTATTACAAGATTTTGGTCGGGACCACCACCCCTGACATAAAGCCCTGACGAAGCTTCACTTCCTCCCCTAATACCTGGCATAAGTTGTAATACTTTAAAAACATCCTTTTCGCCCAAAAGTGCTGGAATATCACGCACTTGCTTCACAGGAACACTTACAACACTCATAACTGCTTTATCAGCAATTTTTTCATCTCTATTACCATAAACATCTACTTCGCTTAAGTCAGTATTCGATTCTAAATAAATATTGATAACAGAATCCTTATTAAAAGTTTGTGCCATAATAATTGGCTCATAACCCACATAAGAGAATACGATTTTAGCCTCCTGAGCGAGAATTGTTAATGAATAAAACCCATAAGAATTACTTATTGTACCTATTTGAGTTCCTTTTATATAGATATTCACACCTATTAACAGCTCATCAGAAGCTTTCTCGCGCACATATCCAGAGATGGTAATATCTTTTGCTTGAGAAAAAGATGATAATCCTAAAAATAGAATTATTATGGTAATTATATATTTCATATTTACTATTAGATAATTCGACTTTATTATAAAAATCAAAGTTAATTAAATAAAACCTGCAAATTGGTGTCTTTGTGTTATTTATTAAACATATTAATTGTTGATTTATTATAGCCTATAGATTCTTTCAAATTAAAAAGCTTGCATAGTTGCCCAATAACCAAATTCTTTATTACATTTGCCCTAAGCGAGAGTTTTTATACTCATACGGGTCTTATCCCGTACGAAAAGCAATTACAACCAATATATTTCGCAGCAATAATATCGGCATTGCTTATATAAAATACTAAATGGTGTAATAAATACGTTAAATTATTAAAATATAAAATATGCAGATAAATAAAAATATTGCAATAAGTGATAATGGATTTCTTTTTAACCCTAGCACAGGAGAATCATATAATCTAAATACAACAGGGACAGAGCTCTTAAAACTTATTAAAGAAGGAAAGTCTCTTAAAGAAATTACCACCATATTTTTAGAAAAATATGAAACTTCTGATATTATTATTGAAAAAGACTATCAAGATTTCGTAAAGATTTTAGATCAATACAACTTAACCGAAGAAGCAGAATCATAATATGGACAAAAAATATACTATTGCATTAAGTGGTCTTAATGCCATTGATAGCCCAGGCCCAGGCGTAGCAGTTGCGCGAGGACTAAAAGAGGCGAAGAGTTTTAATGCTCGACTTATTGGTTTGATTTATGAGAGCCTTGAACCTGGTGTTTATATGCCCGATCTTTTTGATAAAATATATCAAATTCCATATCCATCAGCAGGAATTGATGTTTTAAAAGCTCGTTTAGAGTATATTAATGAAAAAGAAGATTTGGATTTGATTATTCCTAATTTTGATGCAGAGCTTTTTTCTTTTATGAAGTTAGAGAGTGTTCTTAAGCGAATGGGGATATCCACTTTCCTGCCAACAATTGAACAATTTGAAGAACGTCATAAAATAAATCTTCCTGAATTTGGCGAAAAATATGACATCAATGTTCCTGCTTCTAAAGCTATTTTTAATGCTTCAGAATTAAACCAATTGGTATCAGAGTTTGAATTTCCCATGGTGATAAAAGGCAAATTTTACGATGCTTATATTGCTCATAGTATGGATCAGGCTCATATATTTTTCCAAAAAATAAACACAAAATGGGGATTACCAATAGTTGTTCAAAAATTTGTTCAAGGCGATGAGTATAATGTTACTGGCCTTGGCGATGGTAATGGAAATACAATAGCAGCAGTGCCTATGCGCAAACAATATATTACGGACAAAGGTAAAGCTTGGGGTGGTATTTCCATTGATAATAAAGAACTTATTAAACTTACTGAGCATTTTATTAGCCAAACAAAATGGCGTGGAGGTTTTGAGTTAGAATTAATGAGAACTAAAGATGGAAAGTTTCATCTGATAGAAATAAACCCACGAATGCCAGCATGGATATACCTTGCAGTAGGTGTTGGACAAAATATTCCTGAAGCTCTTACAAAGCTTGCCATGGGAGAAAATGTAATACCTTTTGATAAATATGATGTTGGCAAAATGTTTGTCCGATATGCCTATGATATGATAGTAGACCTTAACGATTATCAAACAATAAGTACCACTGGTGAGTTATAGTTTATTTAACAAAACTCTTAAAAAAAATAGCAAAAATGACAAAACTAAAATACGAAAGACCCATAATTAAACGCCTAGAAAGTTCTATGCCAAATAAATTTGGCTTAAGCGCTAAACATGAGCCCAAAACTAATATTGATGGCGTTATAATTAAAGATTTAATAACAGAATACGGATCACCATTATTTGTAATCTCCGAAAACACTATTCGAAGCACATTTCAAAAAGCAAAGCGTGCTTTTAATACTAGATATCCTAAAGTGCAGTTTGCTTGGAGCTATAAAACAAATTATCTATCTGCAGTATGCAATACTTTTCACCAAGAAGGATCGTGGGCAGAGGTAGTTTCTGGTTTTGAATACGATAAGGCAATAGGTAATGGTGTGGATGGTCAACATATTATTTTTAATGGCCCCGATAAAACAGAGGCTGACTTACAAAAAGCTATTACAAATAAATCATTAATTCATATTGATCATCATGATGAGTATTATATGATACTTAAGATTGCTGAGAAGATAAATATACGACCACAAGTTGCCATAAGAGTAAATATGGATACAGGCATCTACCCTATGTGGGATAGGTTTGGTTTTAATTTTGAGAATGGTGAGGCCTGGGATATTCTAAATAAAATAATGATGAATAAAAAGATGGACCTAATAGGACTCCATGCCCATATTGGTACATATATGATGAAAGCAGAACCATACGGAATAGCCACATCTAAGCTTGCCGACCTTGCGGTAAACATAAGTCAGAAATTTAAACACAATATTAAATATATTGATTTAGGTGGAGGTTTTACTTCCAATAATACTCTAAAAGGAGCTTTTTTACCTGCTGAAGACACAAATCCTACTTTCGACGATTATGCAGAAGTTATAACTTCTGCACTATTAAATAGTAAAATAAATCCTGATAATTTACCTACTCTTATTTTGGAAACTGGCAGAGCATTAATTGATGATGCAGGATCGCTTTTAGGGACAGT
>QMPB01000325.1 GCA_003648395.1 Bacteroidota bacterium | reverse complement strand
AGTCCTTTTGGAACTCTATTTCTACCACGAGTCTCGATATGTGGTCTAACTTTTCCTCTTCGAGATTCTACCCAAGCTTGATCGCCTTGTTGCAAGCCAAATTGCTTAGCATCATCAGGACGAATATAGCAAAGAGCTTCTGGAACAGCACGATACAATTCTGGCACTCTCATCGTCATAGTTCCACTATGCCAATGCTCAAGTACTCTACCTGTTGACATCCAAAGGGGATATTCTTTATTTGGTACTTCTGGTGGCTCCATATAAGGACGGAAGAAAATCTTTGCTTTATTGGTTAAGCCTTCTTTAGGTTTATCTTTATCAGGGCCAAGTAAATTTCCTACAGGCAATTTCTTTAAAGCTTTTCCGTAGAAGGCAAATTGTCCAGTATTAGCTTTTCTGGCATAAGGGTCATATTTAGCATTAAATCTCCAGTTTGTTTCTTTGCCATTTACTACTGGCCATTTCAATCCTCTTACTTTGTGGTAAGTATCAAAATCGGCATAATCGTGAGCATGACCTTCACCAAATTTACGGTACTCTTCCCAAAGGTATTTCTGAATAAAGAATCCATAACCTTTCCAAGGCTTATCATCAGCACCTAATACATTTCTTTTATCTCCAAGTACTTCTGTATTTAAAGTGTCTTTTGCAATAGGATCGTCAGCATCGAAACTTTTTGCGTAATCGTTGGCAAATAAAGCTTCATATAATGTTGTATTAGGATTATATCCAAATTCACTTAAATTACCCAATACATCAGGTAACGGTTTATCCATTCCAGGAATTTTTTGTTCTCCCCAAACATCACGTAATCTGAAACGTTTAGCAAGTTCAACTATTTGCCATACATCAGGCATAGCATCACCTACAGGAGTAACTTGCTGCTTCCAATGCTGTGTTCTTCGTTCAGCATTTCCATAAGCACCCCATTTCTCATATATCATTGCCGATGGCAATACCAAATCAGCAACTTTTGCAGAAATACCAGGGTAACCATCACTTACAACAATGAAATTGTCCATATTTCTTGCAGCTTTAATCCAATGATTTGCATTGGCAGTGTCTTGATATGGATTACATACTTGCACCCAAGCAAATTTTATTTTTCCATCTTCTATATCACGATGAATCTTCATTATATGTGATCCAACTTTTGGATTTAAAGTTCCGCTAGGGAGTTTCCATATTTTCTCAGCTATAGCTCTGTGTTTTGGATTTTTAACAACCATATCGGCAGGAAGTCTGTGAGAGAAAGTACCAACTTCGCGAGCTGTTCCACAAGCAGAAGGCTGACCAGTAAGACTAAAAGCACCATTTCCAGGCCTTGCTTGTTTGCCTATTAATAGGTGAACCATATAAGCCTGCTCATTTACCCAAGTACCTCTCGTATGCTGATTCATTCCCATTGTCCAGAAAGAAACAACAGAGCGTTTTTTTGCTATATATAGTTTAGCGAGCTGCTGAAGTTTTATTTTATATTCTACTATATTCTCATCTTTATTTCCTCTTGATACATTAGCCACATAATCAAGTGTATAAGGATCTAAAGCTTTCTTGAAATCGTCAAAAGAAATTATCCAATGCTTGCCGGCACCTGCAGAGTTCTTCATTTCCATGGTATCACCTTCTTTGAAACCAAGGTATTCAAGAGATACAGCTTCATCTTTACTTACTTTTTTGGCAACTTGATGTTTTACTGTCTCTCTTTCTTTTTCAGTAAAATTAGGGTGATCAGGAGTTCTCATTCCATAGCCTATATCAGCATGACCTGTTGTAAATACAGCATATTTATCAATAAAATCTTGATCAATAGCTTCAGGATGATTATATACAATTTCTCTTGCTATATAATTCCATATTGCTAAATCAGTATTTGGTTTAAAGATAATCTCAGTATCAGCTAAATCGGAAGTTCTATTTGTATAAGTAGAAAGATTTACGATTTTAACTTTATCAGGATTAGAGAGTTTGCGATCGGTAACTCTCGACCAAAGAATAGGGTGCATCTCCGACATATTAGCTCCCCAACTAATGATAGTATCTGTTAGTTCAATATCGTCGTAACAACCGCTGGGCTCATCAATACCAAAAGTTTGAATAAAACCAGCAACAGCTGAAGCCATGCAGTGCCTTGCATTAGGATCAATATTATTGGATCGGAAACCAGCTTTCATGAGTTTGGAAGCAGCATAACCCTCTTGAACAGTGTATTGTCCAGATCCGAAAATTGCTATTCCAGTTGGGCCAAGCTCTTTGAGTGAACTTCGCATTTGCTTCTCCATTTCATCAAAGGCAACTTTCCAACTAACAGGTTTAAAATTACCAGATTTGCTAAATTTACCATCTGAGCCAAGGCGCATTAATGGTGTTTGGAGTCTGTCGGCTCCGTACATAATTTTAGCATTAAAATATCCTTTAATACAGTTTAAACCTCTGTTTACAGGTGCAGCAGGATCACCTTTTACAGCAACTATTTTATCATCTTTAGTTGCTATCATTATTCCACAACCAGTTCCGCAGAATCTACAAACTGATTTATCCCATTTCCAACTATTTTCGGCTTGCTGCGATTCAGCTTTTACATTTTGAGGAATACTTATTCCCACTGCTGCCGCAATGGATGCAACGGCCGAACTTTTAATAAAATCTCTCCTATTGAACTTCATATATTTAAAATTTAGTACTATCTGTGATTTACCACGTAAAACTACTACATAAGGGTAGTATATAGTGTAACATTGGTTACAGAAGCACTTTTTACTAAATATTGAAATTATTAATTGAAGGTAGGGAGAGAATTTAGTGTAATTAATTGTTTTTCTGATGATAATATATTGAAATACTTTGGAATTTTCAATGTGTTGGTTCTCTTAATAGAAAAAAATAAATGATATTTATTTGAAATAGAAAATAAATGTTGAATATCTATTTATGTAGGGGATAAATTTCCATACATAAAATAATACTTTAAACTCCAGCAATATCCTGAGCTTTCTCAATGCTCATTACTTCTTCATATTCTTCATCAGTATATTTACGGATCTTAATATTTAGATATGCAAATAGTATTGACATTAGAGGGCTAATTAGATTGAAGAAAGCAAAAGGTAAATAACTTAAAGTAGCAACTCCAAGCACACTAGAATTTACAGCTCCACAGGTATTCCAAGGTACTAAAACAGATGTTACGGTTCCTCCATCTTCAAGAGAACGGCTAAGAACTTCTGGTTTTATTCTTCTATTTCTAAACACTTTGGCATACATTCTACCAGGAACAACAACTGATATGTATTGTTCTGAGGCTGTGATATTCATAAATATACTTGTGGCAACAGTTGCTGCAACTAATGAACCTGTAGACTTAGCTTTAGCAATTATTGATTCTGCAATTCTTACGAGTAGCCCTGCAGATTCCATAACTCCACTAAAAGCCATTGCAATAAGTATAAGCCAAACAGTATTAAGCATGCCTTCCATTCCTCCAGTTGATAATAAACTGTCGACTGATTCTACTCCTGTATGAATGTTGTAAGCTCCAAACCAAGAATGGGCAATTTCAATATAAGCAGTTAATAAATATGAGTTTTCTTCAACTGCCATACTGTGCAATAATTCTGATTGGAAAATGATGGCAAATACTGTTGCAGATAATGAACCAATAAATAAAGCAATTAATGGGGGTACTTTTTTTACAATAACAAATACTAATATCGCAGGAACAAGCAATAACCAAGGAGTTACATTAAATTTTGATTCAATAGTTTGTTTTAATATCTCTACTCCTGAAGTTTCAATATTATCACCATGTGAGAATCCTAAGAATAAAAAGATAATAAGAGTAATAATAAGAGTAGGAGTAGTGGTATAAAGCATATACTTTATATGGGTAAATAAATCAGTGCCAGCCATTGCTGGAGCAAGGTTTGTTGTGTCTGAAAGTGGTGATAATTTATCACCAAAATAAGCACCGGAAATAATAGCACCAGCAACCATTCCTGGGTTAAATCCCATTGCTGTGCCTATACCCAAAAGAGCAACTCCTATGGTTGCAATTGTAGACCATGAACTACCTGTAGAAATAGAAATTACAGCGCTAATTATTACTGTTGCAAAAAGGAAAATACTAGGATTAAGTAAATCCAATCCATAAACTATTAATGTTGGTACAACTCCACTAATCATCCAAGTGCCAGATAAAGAGCCAATAAGAAGTAATATTAGAATAGAAGGCATAGCATCGCTAATATTCTTAACAATTGATGCTCGCATTTTTTCAAAAGGAATATTTAATCTTGAAGCAATAAGTGCAGCTATTGCAGTACCAATAATTAATGCAAGTTGATTTGGACCCCCAAGGCTTTCATCACCCCAAATAGTAATATTTAAAGCTAAAAATCCTATTAGAAAAATTATTGGAATGAGCGCTTGAAATAAACTTGCTCTTTTTACTTCTTTGATATTCTTCATAGATAAAATATATGCGATTAAACTAAAGTCAAAAGTATTGAAAAAATGCTTGATAAATAAAAAATGAGGTTTATTACCTCATTTTATATATTTATTTCTTAATTTAAGATAATCCTAAACGTTACTTAGTAAACTGCCTAGTTTATCAAATTTAGCCTGATAATCAGCTTGTGATCTTTTTATTATCTCATGAGCCTCTTCTTTGCCAAAGACATGTGTAATTTCTACATCCTTTGTATTTCCAGGTAAGTCTTTATAGGTTAAGAAGTAATGCTTTAGTCTATTTATTACTAACTCAGGTACATCATCAATATCGTTATAAGTAGAGTATACTGCATCATTATTAAGTACTGCAACTATTTTATCATCAGACTCGTTACCGTCAATCATTCTAAAACCACCAATTGGTTTTGCTTTTACAAGAATATCACCATGAGTAATTTCTTTTTCTGTAAGTATACAAATATCCACGGGATCGTGATCGCCAGTAATATCTTTTTTACATGATTTCTCCATGCAAAACTCAGCAACCGACTCATCACTATATGTTTGTGGTATAAAGCCATAAAGAGCAGGTATTACATTGGAATATTTCTGAGGACGATCAATGATTAGATATCCTGATTCTTTATCAACCTCATACTTTACAGTATCTGTGGGAACCATTTCAACAAAACAAGTTAATATTTCAGGGGCATCAGGTCCAATATCAACACCATGCCATGGGTGAGATTTATATCTTAATCCCATTAGTCTGCCAATAGGATCCATTAATTTATTTGCCATAATAATGTCTTTATTCATGTATATGTGTGCAAATTTAATCAAATTATTGTAATAGAGTGCTTAAATGTATGTTTGATAAATGTAATCCTTAGCTAATTAGTGTCTGTCCGAAAACTCCGTATATTTGTGTCTTTGACGTTTTCTTGCAAAGACTAATTACTATAATTTAATCGAGAATACTGTTTTTTAATTGCTTTTTACCAGTCTTGAAAGTAAAAAACTTCTGAATAACATAGCTGTAAATAACAACAATAGAAGTTGTAAGAATTTTGGAAGGAGTAGGGTAGATGCCAAAGTATTCTACAAATATTTTCAATAGAATATAATTCAATATTATTGATCCACCAACGCTCATACCATATCTTATGAACTGTTTTTTTCCCTTTAAAGGTGATTGAGTAAAGGTTACATATTTGGCTAATAGGAATCCTGTGGTGAAAGTAATAGGCAATACCATTAAGAATGCTGCAATATGTGGGCTAATTGCAATAAATCCTAAATCAACTAATGTTTTATCAAGTATAAAATTATAGAAAATAAAATATAATATTGTATCTAATACTAGATTCAGTCCACCAGTTACAGCATACAAATAGGTCTCTTTAGGGAGAAATCTTT
>QMPB01000324.1 GCA_003648395.1 Bacteroidota bacterium | reverse complement strand
TAATTATATTAATTGATTTACCCTAATAATTTTGAGGATAAAATAGGTTTCTCTGCTATAAAAGAAATGCTAAGAGAATCTTGTTTGAGTTTGGCAGGAGAGAAATTTGTTGAGAATATTAAGTTTATTTCTCATTCTGAAGTTTTGGAAACTAGACTTCAGCAAACTAATGAATTTCGTCAGTTAATATTGATGGAAACGGGTTTTCCTGCGGTTAACTTCTTTGATTTAACAGATGTATTATTATTCTTAAAGACTAAGGGTAGTAGTATTTCTCAGGAAGAATTGTTTGACCTTAAATTGTCGCTAAAAGCAATTATTGCTGTTAAAATATACCTTTATAAAAAGCGTGAGAATTATCCTTCACTTTCTGAACTTGAATATCAAGTAATATTTGATATTGAGATAATTGAGAAGTTGGAAAGTATAATAGATGATAAAGCAAGAATTAAGGATAATGCTAGCCCTGCACTTTTTGAAATTAGAAATAAGATAAATACTCTTTCTCGCTCATTGCGAAATAAGATTCACCAAAGTCTGCAATATGCCAAAAAGCAAGGTTGGACTCGCGATGATGCCGAAATTACCATTAGAAATGGTAGAGCTGTTATCCCAATGTTGGCTTCTGATAAAAGGAAGATAAAGGGATTTGTTCATGATGAAAGTAGGACGGGGCAAATTGTTTACCTTGAGCCAATTGAGCTATTTGATACCAATAATGAACTGCGCGAATTAGAATTGGCAGAAAAACTTGAAATAAATAAGATTTTACTACAATTTACCGAAGCTTTAAAACCAAGTATTGATGATTTAGTCCTAGCATATCGATATTTGGGAATGATTGATTTTATTAGGGCAAAAGCTAAACTAGCATTGAAGTTGGAAGCAGTAAAGCCTATTCTTAATAAAACTGATGATTTTCAGTGGAGAGAGGCAAGGCATCCTTTGCTGTATCTTGCTCATAAAAAGAAGAATAAGAAAGTTGTCCCTTTAAATATTAGTTTGAGTAAAGAAAAGAGAATATTAATTATCTCAGGTCCAAATGCAGGAGGTAAATCTGTTTGCTTAAAAACGGTAGGATTATTACAATATATGCTTCAATGTGGCTTATTAGTTCCCATGCGTGAAAATTCAGAAATGAGATTATTTAATGATATTTTTATTGATATTGGCGATGAGCAATCCATTGAGAATGACCTTAGTACATATAGTTCTCATTTATTGAATATTAAGAACCTTGTTAATAATGCAGCAAGTAAAAGCCTGTTTCTGATTGATGAATTTGGAACAGGAACTGAGCCTGCAATTGGAGGGGCAATAGCAGAGGCTTCATTGGAACAACTTAATTATAAGAAAGCTTTTGGAGTTGTTACAACACACTATTCTAACCTTAAAGCTATGGCGAAAGAGGGTAATGGAATTGTTAATGCAGCAATGCTCTTTGATACTAAAGAATTGTTACCACTTTATAGGTTGAAAATTGGAACTCCAGGCAGCTCTTTTGCCTTTGAAATTGCTAGAAAAATTGGTCTTGATGAGCAAATTCTTAATAGAGCAAGAAAGAAATCAGGACGAAAAGAAATTAACCTTGACCAAAGATTGCAAGAAGTAGAGCTTGAGAAAGAAAGAATTGATAAGAAGCAGGAAGAACTTGTATTTACAGATAACGCACTTAAAGAATTGGTGGACAAATATGAAGCTCTAAACTCTAAACTTCAAGATGAGAAGCAAATAATTATTCATAAGGCTAAAGCCGAGGCAAAAGAAATACTTAAAGGAGCTAATAGGCTAATAGAGAGAAGTGTTAGGGAGATTAAAGAAAGTCAAGCAGAGAAGGAAGCAGTAAAATCAATACGCAAGAAAGTAGAGGAAACTAAGCAGGATATAGAGAAGAGTTTGAAGCAAGTCCCTAAAGAGAAACCAAGAATAATTTCTACAAAAGAGAAAAAACAGCAAGCAAATATTTCTGTGATTAAGGAAAAACCTATTGTTGGCGATGAAGTTAGGATTATTGGCCAAGAATCAGTGGGAATACTTGAAGAAATAAAAGGTAAGAATGCGCTTGTTAGTTTCGATAGTTTGAGAATATCCGTTGGATATAATAAAATTGAGAAAGTGAAGGTGAAAGTTAAGAAAGCACAGAGCAAAAGCCAGAGTCAGTATCACAATAGTATTTTGAAAGAAATTCATGATAGATCGATTAATTTCAGTCCAAATATTGATATCAGAGGGCAAAGAGCAGAAGAAGCTGTTAGCTTTGTTAAGCAATGGGTAGATGAAGCAATTCTGGTTAGTAGTAAGAATTTGGAAATTCTTCATGGAACAGGAAATGGTATTTTGAGAAGTATTATACGTGATTATTTAAGTTCAGTACCAGAAGTTAAATCCTTTGCTGATGCTCATATTGATTTTGGCGGTGCAGGAAAAACAATTATCAAATTGAAGTAAAATATTTTCGGCGTAGAGTCAGCACAACAACAAACATATTAACAATTTAACATATCAGCATTTTTATATGACCTACCAACAAACCATAGATTTTCTATTCTCACAGCTTCCAATGTTTCAGAGGCAGGGGGCAGCTGCATATAAGGCAGATTTGAGTAATACTATTGCAGTTTGTAATATTTTAGGTAATCCACAAAATGATTTCCCTAGCATACATATTGCAGGAACAAATGGTAAAGGAAGTACCGCAAATATTCTAGCATCAGTTTTTCAAGAGGCAGGATATAAAACAGGGCTTTATACATCGCCACATCTTTTAGATTTTAGGGAACGAATTCGTATAAATGGAGAAATGATAAGCGAGAATGCTGTTGTTGATTTTGTTGAGAAATTTTCCGAGCAGTTTATGGAAGTAAAACCAAGTTTTTTTGAAATTACTTTCGCCATGGCAATTTACTATTTCAAGCAACAAAATGTTGATATTGTAATAATGGAAACAGGGATGGGCGGCAGACTTGATTCTACTAATATGGTAAAATCAATTTTGAGTATTATTACCAATATATCAATGGATCATACTGCTTTTCTTGGTGATACTATTGAGGCTATTGCGGGAGAGAAGGCTGGCATTATTAAAGCTGGAGTTCCTATTCTTATTGGAGAACGACAAGAGAAAACTACTTTAGTCTTTGAGAATAAAGCTAAGGAAGTGGGAACGGAAATAAGTTGGGCGGAAGAAAGCGAAAGGGAAAAGGAGAGAGGAAAGAGGAGAAAGGAGCAAGGAACAAGGAACAAGGATAGAAGAGAAAGTGTAATGGCTGGGGTTGAGGATTTATTTCCTTTGAAAGGTTCTTATCAGAAGAAGAACTTAAGAACCGCGTTGGCATCTTTGGAGATTCTGAAAGAGGAATGGAAACTAAATGATGAAATAATTCAAAAAGGAATAAAGAATATTATAAAAAATACCAATTTCGCAGGTCGTTGGCAGATTGTACAAGAAAAACCAATGGTTATACTTGATACAGGACATAATGTGGCAGGATTATCATATACAATGAAGCAATTATCGGAAATGAAGTATAATAAACTACATTTTGTTTTGGGAATGGTAAATGATAAAGAAGTAAACAAAGTGTTGCAGTTATTTCCTAAGAAAGCAGAATACTATTTCTGTCAAGCAAAAATTCCAAGAGCTTTGGATAAAGAAGTGCTATTTGAAGAAGCTCGGAAAGTTGAACTTAATGGGGAAATGTATCAAAGTGTAAATCAGGCAGTTGAAAAATCAATTTGGAATGCTCAAAAAAACGATTTGGTATTTATAGGTGGAAGTACTTTTATAGTGGCTGAGGCATTGGAGATATTCATTTAGGTGTGGAAATTCATATAAATTAAATCAATATTGTTTGATGATTTTTAGAAGATAAATTATTATTTATCAATATTTGTCTTTTAGAGTTTATTACTTACATTTATTTCTATCTTTTAGTTATATTTGCCTGCGAACCAAACTTGCAACCATGATTCAATATGATATTAATAAACTTGATGACTTAAATTTAGGTGTTTTTCTTAGAAATTCAGCTAAAAACTTTCCTGATAGACCTGCACTTGCCTTTGTTGGTCAAGACTATATTTTATATAAAGACTTTCTCGATAAAGTAAGAAAATTGTCATATAATCTTAGTTCTCATGGAATTGAATTCGGTGATAAAGTAGCTATTTGGAGTGAAAATAGTCCAAATTGGTTAATATCATATTTTGCAATTGTGAGTATTGGTGCTGTTGCGGTTCCTGTTTTACCAGATTTTTCGCCTAAAGAAGTAGAAAACATTATGCAGCATTCTGAAGCTAAAGTTATATTTGTATCATCTACTTTATACAAAAAGCTATATATGAATGGAGCAACAAAGGGCAAAACTATTATTCTACTTCGTGATTTTACAATGCATATTAATAAAGATGGTGAAACAAAAAAGGAGGATGCATTTGTTAAGTTCTGTAAAGATCATTCGGAGGTTCTTAAATCATATGAATTTCCCAAAGTCGTTGCTGATGATTTAGCTTCAATTATCTACACTAGTGGAACTACAGGAACCTCCAAAGGTGTAATGTTATCACATAGAAATCTTGTGGCAAATGGAATTCAAGGATATCATACTTTTCCCATAGATGAAACTTTTAGGTTTTTGTCAATTTTGCCGATGTCGCATACACTGGAGTTTACTCTTGGAAATATTTTTGCTGTTATGATGGGTGCATCAATTCACTATATAACAAAGCCGCCTACAGCCGCAGTTCTTATGCCTGCTTTAAAGAAAGTGAAGCCAAATATTATGCTTACAGTTCCATTAATAATGGAGAAAATTTATAAATCTAAAATTAGACCAGAACTAACAAATTCTCCAATAAAGAGATGGCTTTATGGAATGGGATTTACTCGTAAATTCTTACATAAAATAGCTGGAAAGAAATTATATAATACATTTGGTGGAGAGCTTCATTTTTATGGAATTGGAGGTGCAAAATTAGATTTTGATGTTGAAAGATTTCTTTTTGAAGCTGATTTTCCGTATGCAATAGGCTATGGTTTAACAGAAACCTCACCTCTATTAGCTGGTACTACACCACATAAATGTGAACTTGGTTCTACTGGTCCAGCTGTTAGAGGAGTTACTTTAAAACTAATAAATCAGGATCCAAAAACAGGAGAAGGTGAAATTATTGCTTATGGACCTAATATAATGCAAGGATATTATAAAGCTGATGACCTTAATAAAGAGGTGTTTACAGAAGATGGTGGCTTTAGAACAGGTGATACAGGTATTATTGATGAAAAAGGTTTCCTTTTTATTAAAGGTAGAATTAAGAATATGATTCTAGGACCTAGTGGTGAGAATATATTCCCAGAGGAAATTGAGGCCGCTATAAACAAGAGTGAATGGGTGCTTGAGTCTTTGGTTTATGAACTTAAAGGAAAAATTGTTGCTAGGGTGGAGCTCAACTACGAAGAAATTAATAAGCAAATAAAGAATCTTAAGAGTAAAGCTTCAGAAGCGGAAAAAGAAGTAACTGAAATATTGAATAATATTAAGAAATCAGTTAATGATGAGGTAAATAGATTCTCAAGATTGAGTGGAATCTTTGAGCAGAAAGAACCATTTATTAAAACACCTACTAAGAAAATTAAAAGGTATTTATATCATGATAAGGATGCAGGTGAAAATCCTGTTGATAAATCACAAAAGGAGGACAAAAACCATGACAAAATCGGTGAGAAAATGGTGAAGTAAAATGTTTCTTATTCTTTTTACCTTGGAATTATCTATTACCTTATTTTTTTAATATCTACAGTGTTTTTCTATGGCTGTTAATTATTATACTTTCAGTGTCAAATGTTATACTAGAAATGATTATCAGTGTTTATACT
>QMPB01000323.1 GCA_003648395.1 Bacteroidota bacterium | reverse complement strand
TATGATGCAAGTGGAAATATTACAGGATTTACCGATAATTCTTTTATTGTAAGTATTCCATCTTCTGATTTCTCTATTAGCGCTGATAATACTACGTCACTAACTCTACGTATGCATATTGATAAGTGGTTTACTAGCCCTGTTGATTACGATCACAATACTTATGGTGGTAGTATTATGGAAGTTCCTGAGGCAATGGAGAAAGTTGTTCTTAATGGATGGGATGTTTTTAGTATTGAGAAATAATATTTATAGAATAATTAAAATCTAAGGTTATGAGCTTAAATGTAAAACACATATTGATTATTGCTGTTGCATTTATATTTGCTTTGTCATTATCTTGTAAAAAGAATGATGAGGAAGAAGATCTGCCTGCAGTACATGATCCAACACCATATAATTTTGTAGTTCCACAAGGATTTCCTACAAACCTAAATATTCCTAGTGATAATCCTTTGACAGAAGAAGGCGTTAAACTTGGGAGATATTTGTTTTATGATGGAAGGCTCTCCGGACGTGATGAGGCTGACTCGCTTATGAGCTGTGCTACTTGCCATTTACAGAGTGCAGCATTTGAAATCGGAGCAAATCATCCTGATTTTCCTGATGGACACCCATATGGGCTTACTGGGAAAAAGACACCACATTACCCATTACCTATTTTTAATCTTATTTGGAATAATGAGGGTTATCTTTGGAATGGATTTATATCTAAAGACAATCATAATTTAGGGATTCCTTCCTATGGAATTCCTGCAGAGCCGCAGTATCATCTTACAAATATTGAATCTTTGGTTTGGATGGGGATTGTTGCAGAACATGAAATGAACGGCTCCATAGAAATGACTGAACAAATGATTAGGAGTATAGAAATGTATCCTGCATTATTTGAAGCAGCATTTGGCGATAAGCAAATAAATATTGATAGAATATCTAAAGCAATAGCTCAGTTTATTAGAACAATAACTTCTAGTAATTCGGATTTTGATAAGTATTTGAGAGGCGAGGCAAACTTAACTGATGCAGAGTATAGAGGATTAGTTCTTTTCCAAACTGAAGAAGGGGCTGACTGTTTCCATTGTCACGGAGCCACGGGTAATCCATTAATGACAACAAACTTATTCTATAATAATGCTAAAGATGTAGTTTTTGATGACCCAAGAGATAGATATGGCGTTACTGGTAACGAAATTGATAGAGGGGCTTATAAGGCTACAACTCTTCGTAATATAGAATTTACTGGGCCATATATGCACGATGGTAGATTTCAAACCCTAGATGAAGTTATTGATTTCTATAGTGAAGGTTTGGTCTATTCAGAGTATGCGCACCCTCTTATGGAAAAGCTTCGACCTCCATATGGGAAAGGTGCTGAACTAAATCCTGCACAAAAAGCAGATTTAAAAGCATTTCTGTTATCGTTAACAGATCAAACTCTGCTTACTGACGAAAAATATTCCAACCCTTTTTAGGTATTTAATCTAGAGTGTTGTAAAATATATTTAAAAGCCCTTATTTATCAGATAAATAAGGGCTTTATGTTTGTTGTCATATTGTGTGAACATGGTGATGAAAGAGCTTGTCCAAACGATGTATACTACTGGAGGATTTAGCTTTATTGTTTCTAATAGACTTTTTTTCAAAAACATGTTTCTATAATATTTGTTAAATTAAAATATTTAAATAGTTTTAGTATTACATTTGTACTAATGATTTCAGTAATTTCTTAAAAAAACTAATTTAAAATTAAACTTATGAAACAAATCAAACTCTTATTAATAGTATTATTAGTATCAGCGATATCAACAAGCACATTTGCTGGCGATAAATTTGGAATTCGTGCTGGATGGCAACATTCAAATATGTATAATAGCGGCTCATCGATTAATGATAATGCTTTAAGTTCTTTTTACCTTGGGATTTTTAAGGAAAATAAAATTATACCAATGTTTAGATTAGGAGGAGGATTAGAGTATTCTCAGATAGGCTCCATTGATGGAAATGATGAACAAATGAAGTTACATTATTTAAGTCTTCCTATATATGCAAAAGTGAAACTTGGACCAATATACGGTTTAGTAGGAGGAGCACCAGCATTTAAAGTTGGCGAAACTTGGGATATTGATGCAGGAGCGGATGCAGCTGAGGAACTTTTTAATGCCAAGACATTTGATTTACCAGTTTTTGCTGGGGTAGGGATAAGTATACTAATGTTGCAAATTGAAGCACGTTATTATTGGGGTACAATGGATGTTAGTGGAAATGCTCTTAACGCTGGTTATAAAAACCAACAATTTCAAGTGGGATTAGGACTAGCAATATAAAGTAAAATAATACACTTTTAGAAGCAGAATAGAGCTATTGATAAGAGCTTTTTTCTGCTTTTTTTTACTCAAAAATCATAATTATTAACAACATTTTATGATTATTTAATTAAAAACATACAAGACATATAGTGCTGAATACATGTAATTTATATTAGAATTATCAGTATAACTTATTAACAAGAATAGATAAAATAAATATTTTATATAAAATGTTGGATTGTGCAGAAAATGTTTGTACTTTTGCAGCCCTAAATTTATAAGGAGAAAATACGATGGCAAAGAAAAGTAAAGATGCAAGAGTTCAAGTAATATTAGAATGCACAGAGCATAAAGAAAGTGGTATGCCAGGCACATCACGATATATTACAACAAAGAACCGCAAGAATACTCCAGATAGAATGGAGTTGAAAAAGTTTAACCCAATTTTGAAGCGCATGACTATTCATCGCGAAATCAAATAAAAATTATAAGATATGGCTAAGAAAGTTGTTGCCTCCCTGCAAACAGGAGGAAAAAGTTATTCGAAAGTTATTCGTTCAGTTCGATCAGAGAAAACTGGCGCATATACTTTTAAGGAAGAGATTGTTCCTAACGAGAAAGTAAAAGAGCTTTTAGCTAAGAAATAATCGTTAGTTACAATGTGATGATATTGAGCTTTTTTCGTTTATTCGAGAAAAGCTTTTTTTTATTATTTTTGTGCTCAAATACAATACTATGGGTTTATTTGATATTTTCTCGAAAGATAAGAAAGAAAAACTTGATCAAGGTTTAGAGAAATCTAAAACTGGTATGTTTTCAAAAATAAGCAAAGCTGTTGCTGGTAAATCTACTGTTGACGACGAGGTGCTAGATGATTTAGAGGAAATTCTAGTAATGTCTGATGTAGGAGTTAGCACAACTCTTAAAATTATTGAGAATATTGAAGCAAGAGTTGCCAAAGATAAATACTTAGGTACTTCTGAGTTGAATAGAATTCTTAAAGAAGAAGTTGCTGATTTACTTGATAAAAATAGTAATGAAAGCTTGTTGAATTTCAATTTTCCGAAACGTGATGCCCCGTATGTAATAATGGTTGTAGGAGTTAATGGTGTTGGTAAGACTACCACTATTGGTAAGTTAGCTTATCAATTTAAGAAAGCTGGTAAAAAGGTTGTTCTAGGTGCTGCAGATACTTTTCGTGCAGCTGCTGTTGACCAATTAATTATTTGGTCCGAAAGAGTTGGTGTGCCATGCATTAATCAAGGAATGGACGCTGACCCAGCTTCAGTAGCATTCGATACATTACAATCAGCGGTTACCCAAGATGCCGATATAGTACTTATTGATACTGCAGGAAGGTTACATAATAAGGTAAACCTTATGAATGAGCTTACTAAGATTAAGAGAGTAATGCAAAAAATTATTCCTGATGCTCCACATGAAGTACTTCTTGTACTAGATGGTTCCACAGGTCAGAATGCGTCTGAACAGGCTAAGCAATTTACCGCAGCAACAGACGTAAGTGCGTTGGCAATTACTAAGTTAGACGGTACGGCAAAAGGTGGTGTTGTAATAGGTATTTCTGCAGAATTTAAAATCCCTGTAAAATATATTGGCATTGGCGAAGGAATAGAGGACCTTCAACTTTTTAATAAAGATGAATTTGTTGATTCGCTGTTTGGATAAACTAGTCTTAAACAATCTCTAATTATTATGATGCTTCAATATTTGCTTAAAGCTATGTATTGAAGCTTTTTTATTTTATAAAATTACCTATACTTAATAATATATTTATGAATAATATATCAAAATCTAGAATTAATTTCATAACAATGGGTTGCTCCAAAAATCTTGTAGATTCGGAGAAGGTTATGGCTCAATTAAAGATGAATAATCTTGAAGTTACTCATGAATCTGGCGAAATAGCTGATTATGTAGTAGTCAACACTTGTGGTTTTATTCAAGATTCTAAAGAAGAGAGTATTGAGGTGATTCTTAATTTATTAGATAAGAAAGCTGAAGGTGAAATAAGAAAGGTATTTGTAATGGGCTGCCTTTCGGAACGTTATCTTGATGAATTGAAATCAGAATTTGTTGATTTAGATGGAATTTATGGAGTGAATGATATGCAACAAATTGTTGAAGATATAGGAGCAGATTATAAAAAAGAACTTATTGGTGAGCGTATGCTTACCACTCCAAAGCATTATGCATATTTGAAAGTTTCGGAAGGCTGCGATAGAACTTGCGCGTTTTGTGCTATACCAAATATTAGAGGCAAAAATGTTTCGTTGAGTATAGAAGCCTTAACAAATGAGACCATACAATTAGCAAAAAAAGGAGTTAAAGAGCTGATACTTATCGCTCAAGATTTAACTTATTACGGAGTAGATCTTTATGGAAGAAAACGCCTTGGTGATTTGCTTAAGGAGCTTGTTAAAGTGGAAGGTATAGAATGGATTAGGCTACATTATACATATCCTACACAATTTCCAAATGATGTGCTCGAATTAATGAAAAATGAGACTAAGATTTGTCATTATATGGATATCCCATTGCAGCATATTAATGATAGAATTCTTACATCAATGCGCCGTGGGCATAGTGGAGACACTACTCGCAAATTAGTAGATAGATTTCGTAATTATGTGCCAGATATAAATATTAGAACTACTCTTATTGTTGGATATCCTGGCGAAACAGAGGTGGAGTTTAACGAATTATTAGACTTTGTAAAAAAATATAAATTCGATAGGCTTGGTGCATTTACATATTCGCCAGAGGAAGGAACTCCTGCTTTTGTTATTGAAGATGATGTGCCCGAAGAAGTTAAAATTGACCGATTAAATCAATTAATGGATATTCAAGAGCAAATATCCTTAGATAAAAATGAGGCTAGAATAGGAAATACCTATAAAGTACTTATTGATAAATATGAGAATGGTAATTATTATGGTCGTACTCAATACGATTCTCCAGAGGTTGATAATGAGGTGATAATAAATAACGAAACAGAATTAGAAATTGGCGAATTTTACCAAGTACTAGTAAGTGAAGCTGAGGCTTTTGATTTAATAGGTAGTGTTATTAAGTAGTTACCTATTAATCATCATCTTCAATAATATTCTGTACTCTACCAACTGTACCATCAGTTAGCATTACCTTAATGCCATGTGGATGGTTCTGCGACTTTGTAAGAAATTTCTTTACAATCCCTTCAGTTAGTTCACCACTTTTTTGGTGTTGTTTCTGAACAAGCTCAACTAAATCACCAATTGCTATATTATTGCGTATTTTTCCAGAAAGCATATTATTGATAATTTACGGTTTCCAATTTTCTGAAATTCTCAATTATTAGTTCCTTTTTATTCCCTTTATAAGAATATTCGATATATGCTTCACCTTGGTATTCAACGACCTTATTAGATAATCCATTATTTACTAATTCCAAAACACCTTTATCATTAGGTCTGTAATTCATATATGCATCAATATATATTGTATCACCTTTTTTGTATGTATAGCTTACTTGCTTATTCTCATCTAGAGTATAAACTTTTAAAGTTGCAGGATTAGTTCCT
>QMPB01000322.1 GCA_003648395.1 Bacteroidota bacterium | reverse complement strand
TTTTAGTGTAAATGCACAAGATGCAAATACTACTTCTACTACAGAGACTCAAAACAGATTTGAAGTTAATAGAAGTAAATTGGCAGGCAAGTATGGTGCTGATAGTGTTAAGTGTGTAATGGAGTTGAGTTTATATAGAGAATTCTATAAGCAGTGGAAAGCTAGTAAGTATAAAGAAGCAAGCTTAGTAGAGCAATCATTAAAATCATGGTCTTATTGTTTTCATGCGGCTCCAATTGCAAGTTTGAATATGTATATCCATGGCGAGAGAATAGCTCGTTATTATATAGGAGTTAATAAAGATAATCCAGAGCTTAAAAAAGCTTGGATCGATACTCTTATGATGGTTTATGACCAAAGAATAGAATACTTTGGTGACAATAAAAAAACTCCTGAAGGTATTTTGCTTGGTCGTAAGGCTCAAGCTTGTTTAAAGTATGAGAAAGATAGTTCTCAGTTATACTATCCAGCTTTCAGAAAATCTTTTGAGATGATGGGTAACCAATCAGAAGAGCTGACTTTATATTACTATTTTATTGCAAGTATATATTATGTTAAGCAAACTGGTGCTGAGCGTGATTTAATTCTTGAAAATTATGTGGAAATACAAGATGTTATACAGTATAACTTAATTTTTAATGCTGATAATGCTAAGGAACATTTACGTTATGAGAAGGTTTCTAATAATATAGAGAAGAATGTAAAGAAATTTGCAAGTTGTGAGAAACTTATACAACTTTATGGACCAAAATTAGAAGCTAATCCTGATGATCTTAAATTGGCAAAGAATATTGTAAAATTCTTTGAATCGCGAAGATGTACTAAGAATGATACTAATGATACTTATTTTAATGCTTTGGCAAAAGTTCATGCTGCCGAACCAACACCAGAATCTGCCCTATCAATGGGTAGCATGGCTTTGGGTAGAGGCGATGTAGTTAAAGCGCAAGCTTATCTTGAAGAGGCAACAAAAACTCTTTCTGACTCTAATGCATTGAAAAAAGGCTCAGCTTATTTATTACTTGCTGAGGTTTATCGTTCAAGAGGAATGTCAGGTGCGTCTCGCTCTGCAGCTTATAGTGTTCTTAAGTATAAGCCTTCAGAAGGAATGGCATATATTATTATAGGAGACTTATATACTAGCTCTGCAGCAAAATGTACTACTAAAGGATTAAGAATTTCTTATTGGGCGGCGTATGACAAATATATGCAGGCATTAAATATCTCAAAAGATGAGAAAATTAAGAGTATAGCTCGAAAAAAAATGGCTGTTATTAAAAAAAGCTTTCCTGAAAATCAAGACCTATTTATGAGAAATCTTAAAGAAGGACAAGATATTAAAGTTGAGTGTTGGATTAATGAAAACACTAAAGTTCGTGCAAGATAATATGTATTATTATTAGGTAATAGGTTCTTAAAATAAGAATAATGATTGTATGAATAAAAATATAAATAGGAATAAAGAAATTTATTCCTATTTTTTTATCTATTTAAAAAGTAAATGATTAATTTTACACAAATTATTTTAAGAAAATGATAAACAATCTGTTTTTTAGGGGAAATATCAAATTTGTATATATGCTTATTATTGCATTAATTTCAATTAGTTGTGAAAATGATATTGCTGTGGTAAATTCTTTAACAGTGGACGAAACAACACCTATAGAATCGTCATATAATGTGGAGATGAATTATACAGATTCGGGGAAGAACGTTATGACTATGCATAGTCCTGAAGTGCATAGATACCCTACCGAAGAAGAATATCTTGAAATGCCTAAAGGAATGAATATGGTGTTTTATGATGATGATGGTAAGGTGAAATCGGATCTTAAGTCAGAATATGCTATCAATTTTGTTGATAAGAAGATAATGGAAGCTAGAATTAATGTAGTAGCAACAAATAAAAAGGGTGATAAGCTATTTACAGAACTGCTAACTTGGGATCAGAATAAAAAAACTATTCAAACGGATGTGCCAGTTAGGGTAATTCAAGATGGGAAAACACTCTTTGGAGATGGGCTTATTGCTGATGAAACTTTTACAGATTATGAAATAATAAATCCTCATGGAGAATTTGATATTGAATCGGATAATGATAATGAAGTAAAAGAGGATAAACCTACCTCAAATACAACAAAGAAATCTAATACGAAAAAACAAAAGACTAAGAAAAAAGAAAAATCTAATGAAGAAGAGGAATTTGGTGATTTCGATTCTTATTAAATAGAATTATGAGCAGCATTGTAGTAATTATTATTGTAAGTATTATATTTTCAGCCTTTTTTTCAGGCATTGAAATAGCCTTTGTTTCGGCTAATAAACTGAAAATAGAACTTGACAAAAGCAGGAATAAAATTGCTGGTAAGATACTTTCATGGTTTAATCTGAGAGATGCGAAATTTATTGCGATGCTATTATTGGGGAACAATATTTCCTTAGTTGTATATGGAATGTATATGGAAGAGTTTTTGAGCCCAAGGACCTTAGCTATTCTTCCCGATTTTATGCAAAATAATGTTATTATCTTATTAATAAATACAATAATATCAACAGCTATTATCTTAATTTTTGCGGAGTTTTTTCCTAAAGCTACATTTAGATTAATGGCAAACCGCATGATGGAGTTATTTAGTGTTCCACTTCTGATTATTTACTATTTAATGTCGCCAATAGTTATGGCCTTTATTAAAATTTCGGAGTTTATTCTAAAGAGTATTTTTGGAGAAGATATTTCTAATCAAACATATAAATTTTCTACCATAGACTTTGATCATTATATTGAAGAATTTAAAGGAGGAAATGTAACAGAAAATGATGAAATAGAAACTGATTTGCAAATTTTTCAGAATGCAATAGATTTCAAAACGACAAAGATACGTGAGTGCATGGAGCCGCGAGCAGAAGTAAAGGGTATTGAAAAGAGTAGTAGCATCAGTGAGCTTAAAGATGCGTATAGAGAAACGGGGCATTCTAAAATGATTATTTTCGAGAATGATATTGATAATATTATTGGGTATGTACATGCCTACGACCTTGTTCGTAGCCCCAATAGTATAGCTTCCATACTACGTAATGTTGATTTTATACCTGAAACAATGCCCGCTAATAAAATGCTAAATAAAATGATTAGCAGCAATAGCAGTATTGCTGTGGTTTTGGATGAATTTGGGGGCACTGCAGGTATTGTAACTATGGAAGATTTAATGGAAGAAATATTTGGAGAAATAGAAGATGAGTTCGATAAGGAAGATCTTATGGAGAAGGAAATTGAACAGGGAGTTTTTGTTTTTTCTACAAGATTAGAAATTGATTATTTGAATGAAAATTATGATTTTGATTTTCCTATTTCTGAGGAATATGAAACTTTAGGAGGCTTGATTACCTCCGTACACGAAAATATTCCGCAAATAGGAGAAGTGGTAATATTCCAAAATTACTCCTTTGAAATTATAAAAGCAAGTAATGCTAAAGTAGAAACAGTAAAGTTACACATATTGTAGTAATGTTAATAAGCGTTAAGTCAACACTATAACCTATTGATGCTCTCGGTAGATATCTCTTGAAACTTTATTTTTAAATTTTATAATTTGTCCGTACATTTGCCAACTTATATTAAATAATAGATAATGGCAGCAATAGGAAAAATTAGAGAAAAATCAGGATTATTATTAGCAATAATCGGCTTAGCATTAGCGGCTTTTGTTTTAGGTGATTTATTTAAAAACTTAGGAAAAAGTAATAATGTTGATAAGGATAAAATTGCCCTGATTAATGGAGAAAAAGTTGGAGTACAAGACTTTAATAGAAAGGTTAGTCAGCAGACTGATTTGTTTGTACAAAGGAATAAAAGAAATCCAACGACAGAAGAATCATATGTAATAACTATAAGTGAGTGGAATAGAACAAAAAGAGAAGTTATTATGCGTCAGCAAATGACAGAACTTGGTCTTCTTCAATCAATAGGTAATATGAAGCCTCAAATTTCGATGGATGAGTTTATGAGTAATATCTATAGCTTAACTCCAAACAGAGAAGTAGTAAGATTTTTTACAGGAGATTATAATGGGCAGATTGCTCAAGATCAAGTAAAAGGTTTTTTCGATTTCATAGAAAGAGGTGTTAATAGTGAGAATGCTGAAGAAAGAAGTAAAGCTTTAGAGTATAAAAGTCAATGGGAGTTGTTCAAGGGTGGCTTAAAGGACGTGCTTATGGAAACTAAGTATAATAACCTTATAGTAAAAGCATACTACTTGCCAAAAGCTCTTGCAGATGCAGATTTTGATGATAATAGTGTTAGCAATCAAGTAGCTTACTTTGGTGTTTCGTATAAGAATGTTACTGATGAAGAAGCTACTGTAACTGATGCGGATTATCAGAAATATTATGATGCACATAAAACTGAATATGAAGAGGATATAGCTTCTCGTAAGATTGATTATGTATCGTGGGTTGTACGTCCAAGTAATAAGGATATAGTTGATTTGCGTCAGCAAATAGAAGATTATTATAAAGATTTAGAATCTGCTGATAAAAGAGATGTTCAGTATCTTGTAAACCGAATTGGTGACAATAAATATGATAGCATTTGGATAGCTAAAGATTCTTTATCAGTTTATATTGATTCAGCTGCTTTTGCTTATGAGGCAGGAACTGTTTTAGGCCCTTGGGAAGAAAATACAGCTTATCATATTGCAAGAATTATGGATAAGGATATGCGTCCTGATTCTATGAGAGCAAGTCAAATTTTAATATCTTATGCTGGTGCTTACGGTGCGAAAGGAATTACTAGAACAAAAATAGGAGCCCGTGCTTTAGCAGATAGTATTAAAGGAGCTATTAGTAAGGATAAAGGTGCTTTTGAGGCTTTATTGGTAAAATCTGATGATCCTAATGCTGTTCAAACTAAAGGTGATTTTGGTTGGTTTAAAGATGGCGCAATGCTAGCTAAAATAAATGATGCTTGTATTAATGGTAATATTGGTGATGTAGTAGTTGTGGAAACAACTATTGGATTTAGTGTAATTAGAGTTGATGATAAACTTGAAAATACACCAAAGATTAGAGTTGCTCAAATAGACCTACCAATTGTATTCTCTCAGGAAACTTTTAATGAAGCTTATAGTAAAGCAATAAAATTTGCTGCTGTAAATAGAACTTATGAAGCTTTTGATACTGCATCTGCAAATATGGGATTAGGTGTTATGAAAAGTAAATATATTTCTGATTTAGCTGGTGGAATCTTAGGTTTGAAAAACTCTCGCGATGTTGTTAAATGGATGTTTAATTCAGAGACTAATGTTGGTGATGTTTCAAATGTTTTTGATTTTGAAGATAAAGTTATAGTTGCCGTTCTTACGGAAGCTCGCCCTGAAGGGATTAAAACTCTTGATGAGGTAAAAGATATTATTAAGCCACTTGTAGAAAGAGATGTTAAAGCACGTATTTTGATGGAAAAGACTGCCGGTGTTAAGAGTCTTTCTCAGGCTACAGAGTTTAACTCTTCAATAGATACTGCATTTGTTTCTTTTGCAACATATAGCTTACCTAAATATGCTCCAGAGCCTTGTGTTACTGGTCGTTTTGCTAGTGCTGCTGTAGGGCAGCTTCAAGGTCCTATAAAAGGGATGCAAGGAGTTTACTTCTTCAAAGTATTAGTAAAAGGTTCAACTCCTGAGTCTAAAGATATTCAGTATATGCAACAGCGAAGTGCAAGCGTATTTGCTCAAAGTGTATACCCAAATCAAAGAGATCCACAAAAAGTTAGTTCATATACTCCTTTGGAGGAAAATACTGAAATGGATAACAATATGTTTTTCTTTTATTAGAAAATCGTGAAAATATTTTAAAAAAGGGGATTGTCGTATGGCTATCCCCTTTTTTTATT
>QMPB01000321.1 GCA_003648395.1 Bacteroidota bacterium | reverse complement strand
AATTACTGGTGCGGAATTAAAGAATTCCAAACTTATGAAAATAGGCCCAAATGGAGAAGTTACATCTATTATTAATTTGGGAAAACAAATTAGCAAACAAGCTGTAAATATCTTCCCCAACCCTGCCACTAAAGAAATAAACCTAATACTAAAACAACCAAATCAGCAAATTGCCCATCTCAGCATTATTGAAATACAGGGCAAAATAGTACTCCAAAAACAGATAAACGACAAGCAAGCCAAGCTTGATGTAAGTTCTCTGTCCAAAGGGGTATATATTGTTGAGGGTTATACCTCAAAAGGAAAAGGTTTTAATGGTAAGTTTGTAAGGGAGTAAAATAATTTAGGCATATCTTAGTAGAATACGAATTGACGAATTTTACAAATGAGTCCAGTCTAAGAACAGGCAATTTGCATAAAAAGAGTTATTTAGGATGAGATTTTTATTTTTTGATATTCAGTGATGCCTTAGCATCAGTTAATTGAAGAAAATAAAAATATCGCTAAAATAAACTTTCTTGGTTTTGTTTGTTTTTAGACTGGACTCACAAATGCTTACAGATAATTGTTTAGCGGTATAACTGTTATTTTCTTTGAATCTATATTGTACTCGTCCTGCTGATTCATTGTTATTATGAATCCTTCTTTAAGATTAAACTCTTTTAGTGCCTCCAAAAGACCATTTATCTCTCGTTCTAAATTTAGATCAGTTAATTTATAACATACCTGTATTGCCTGTGTTATATTGCCTTTTTCTTTTATAATAAAATCACATTCTCCTTTGTTTTTATAAAAGAATAGCTCTTTATATATTCTCCTTAAATGTAAATATACAACATTCTCTAGTTTTCTTCCCAAGTCCATAGAAAATGACGATGATATCTCATTGACCATTCCTGTGTCTATGGCATAAACTTTTTTAGGATTTCTTATTTGTGCCTTTATGGAATAGCTAAATTGTGGAAGAAATTGAAGTAAATAGGCATCCTGCATATAGCTAAAAAACTCTGTTATAGTAGCTACCGATTTTATACCAAATAACCCCTTTAATTTATTGGCAGAAACAGGTTTTCCAACATTTGAAAGTAAATACAGCACCAAAGCTTTTAATGAATTTACATTTTTTACAGAATATCTAACAGCGATATCTCTAGTTATTATATCATTCAATAATTGAGTGAGTATCATGCCGTTTCCTGTTTTTAAATACTCAGGAAATCCTCCGTCAAATATATACTGCTTTGCTGACTCCGCAGAATTAGGTAGCTGTTTTAGAGTTAAATATTCATTATAATCAAAAGGAAATAATTCTACTGATAAATGTCTACCAGTTAAATTGGTTCCTAATTCTTTGCTTAGCATAGATGCATTTGAACCAGTTACAAAAACCTTATAACCTTCTCTTAATAGCTGATTTACATATACTTCCCAGCCGCTTACTAATTGTATTTCATCAAGAAATAATACTTCTATTTCCCTTTTTACTATTTCGTTATGAAATCGCATGAAATCTATTGCCTCAAAGCCGGTTAGGCGAATATCTTCAAAATTAAAAAATATTGCTTTAGGAAATTTATTGTGTAATAGTTGTTGCAATAAAGTGCTTTTGCCACAACGCCTAACTCCGGTAATAATGGTTGCAAAAGAATCACTCATAGGAATATTGCTTAAAGATGTTCTTATAGTAATATTCGATTTATTTTCATAATCACCCCCTTGGTTATTCATTACGAAGGATATTTGCTCCTGAAGTATCATAATTATAATTGTTTTGCCAAAGATAATATATTATTTAATACAACTGAATAATATTATTCATTTTAAATGAATAACAATAGTTACTCTAAATAAATAGTATTTTTACAACATTGCTTCTATGTCCAACGGGTATTACTGTCCGTTGTTTTTTAAAATAGGAATCCCAAATCTTAATAATTTCCCTAATTTGCATCAATAAATAATATATCTTAGCGGTATAATTAAATCGCAATGATAATGCTCACAGTAAATTACAATAAAATTATAAATTCCCTTTTTCGTAAAGGGGGGGCACAGTGCGTTAACTGTTGCTTTGCGATGGTTTGCTAATTATTGTAATAGAGTTTTTATTAAGAGTTTAATACTATTTAAAAGCATATTTGTTCTTAGAGTTTATGATTTTATAATCTATTTGCCCGCAGGGGCGGTATTGCCACTCACTTATTTTAGATAAATTAGTAGTGGCGCAATTGCAGGCAAATTATAAAAGAAATAAATCACAAATTAAAGAATTCAAATAATGAAAAATAAGATAATAGTATTAGCTGTAATGCTAGCAACAATAATGTTTTCTAGCTCTTGTAGTAAAGAAGATGAGTTAGTTAAAACAGAACCGAAAATTCAAGAAATTCGTCAAGAGGTTGATAAAAAGTATCGTTCTTTTGCTTGTAAAACAGAAAGTAATAAGAATGGAACAAAGTGTTCTATTTCTAGTTGGGAGACAAGTACATGTACTAAGGCTACTGATTGTACTTCCTCAAGTGAAGATGCATTAGAGGCGAGTTTTACTGCAATTGAATTAGAAAACTGGGCTGAAGGCTTTGAATTAGAATATACAGAAATCTTTATTTTAGAGCACTATGATTATTTTATGTATTTGTATGAAAATGATTTATCATATCACCCAGATACTGTATTAGTGTTGATTAAAAATGACTAATAAGTATAATCAGATATTGTTAGTTTTTATATTAATAACTTAAAAATAATTAAAATTAGAAAAAATCAGTAGACAGTTAGGTTATTCAACTGTTTACTGATAGTTTTATTAAAATAAAATCATATTTAGTTTAGATTTAACGTTTTTGAACTGTGCTATATATGTTATTGGTTTTATGGAATCTTACTTGTTTTAATGTAATAATTAAATAATGATGCGAATATTATTAAATGTAATACTATTAATACTATTAATTTCTAGCTGCAGAGATAGTTACGTGAGTGAAGATAAACAGGTAATTAATAATGAAATTAATTTTACAATTAATTATGATACGATAGTACATAATGATAATAATTCAACTAGTTTTCAATTATTTTCGGTATTTGATAATTGTGATACAGTTGTATTTTATTATAAATTTAACAATAAAAATTTAATTCAAAGAATTTCATATTTTAATCAAAGTGTTTTGCATAAAGATTCTTTTGTGTTGAGTGGAAAATATGGTAATAATATATCGAGTATGGCTGTTATTAATTTCGATAGTTTAATACTGTTTGAACAAAATGAAGTAAGAGTTATTAGTTTTACTAATCCACTCTGTGATTTTAAATATTTTCATTCTGATTTAGATACTAGTTTCTTATTTTTGCAAGATGTTTTTCAAGATGTAGTGTATAATAGTACTAATAACTCATTCAGAACAAGTTTAGTAAGATATGACAAAGAAGATATTAAGAATCATGATTCTGATATTGAGTTTGCGGCAGAGGTTAATATTTCTACACGTAAAATGACGATACTAAATGCAAAATATTCCAGTGATTTTAAAACATCAAAAAGATTTCATGCAAATGCATTTATGCTCACATCAAATAATATGGATTTTTATATGTCAATTTCAGGAATTAGTAATAAGATTCTTAAATGGAGTATTACAAATGATGGCAATATAGAAGAGTTTGATATTGTACATAAATCTTATCAGCCTATTATTGAATTAGACAGAGTAAATTATGGTCGAAAAGACATGCAAAATAGAAACTTAAGTGTATCATTTATTTATAATGGATTCGTATATGATCATAATAATGAATTATTTTATAGATTTTTTGATAAGCAAATGGAGGAATATACGGATGATGGGTATAAAAAAACATGGGGTGATAAAGTCTTTGGAGTTAATGTCTTTAATGATGATTTTTCATATAATGAAGAAGTAGTATTTGGAAAAAGGAAATATATATATTCTCTAAATAGATTCTTTATTAGTAAGGTCGGCATTATTGCTTTAAAAAATAGAATGAAGAATAAGTTTGTAATTACTCGTATTAAATTAGATATAAATCATGAAAATTAATTTATTTTGGATTTTTATTTTATTAGTAATAATTCCAGGTGCATGTAGTGACAATGATATTGTTGGTGAAAATAATAATTTATTTGTAGGTGATTTTAATATTATTGATACTGTTTATAGTAGTAGGTATATTGATTTATTGAATAAATTTGGTAATGCATACCTTTCTGAAGAAGATGTAGTTGTTATTTCTTTTGGTACT
This sequence comes from Bacteroidota bacterium, assembly GCA_003648395.1. Next base: position 1,629 of record QMPB01000321.1, on the reverse strand, counting down.
TTAGGAGTTTGTCAATCTTGTCTTAAGATTGATAATGATTCATTAGATAAAATAATAGAAACAATTAAATCTGATAAATCAGTTGTGGTTTTTTCAGATGATTCTACGGCTTTTTGTAAGAACGAAAGTGTGAGTATTGAAATACTTAAAACACATACTCTAGAGAGGTATGGGCTAGCAAGTGTTTACCCAAAAATACTTTATTATAGGAATAAAGTGCTTGTAAAGTCAAGTATATTACTTAGGTAATGATATTTATCTTGCAATTTTAATTTGATAATTAAAGGGTGAATTTGTTAAGAAATAGGCTCTTAAATATCGCAGGTTTCATTAAAGTTGCTGATTAGATCAAGTAATATTGTAAGAAGTTATAATTTCTGTCACGTCCGAAAAAGACGCACGCCGACTATTATAACTCAAAAAACAATTCGTGTAATTTGTGAAATTCGTGGACAAATACCTAACAAAACAAATAGTATAATTCGTAACTAAAAAAGTTATAGCCAAAATTTAAAAATACTCATCCAAGCTATTAATTCCAATTACATCTGCTGCTGATTTTCCAACTTCAATTTCACAAAAAGCATTAATAAATGCGCTTGCCAAGCGTGAGTTTGTTATTATTGGAATATTCAAATCTATGGCAGTACGTCGAATTGTATAATCATTATTAAGCTCGCCTTCGCTTAAGTTTTTAGGGATATTTACCACAAAATCTACTTTTTTATCTTGTAATAAATCCATAGCATTTGGCTTGCGGTTATCATCGGGCCAATGTACAACAATGGTGTCAATTCCATGTGATTCAAGGAAAGTTGCAGTGCCTTGAGTAGCGTATAGTGTAAGTCCTCTTTCTTGCATTAATCTACAAGAGTGTAATAATTCTACCTTAGAGCGAATATCTCCTGAAGATAATAAAACACCTTTTTTAGGTATTTGATATCCTACTGAAAGCATGGCTTGTAGTATTGTTTGGTAATAGCTATTTCCAACGCAGCCTACTTCACCAGTAGATGACATATCAACTCCTAATACAGGGTCTGCTTTTGACAACCTAGAAAAAGAAAATTGCGATGCTTTAATACCAATATGGTCAATATCGAAAAGAGTTTTTGAAGGCTTTTCTACATGAATTCCTAGCATTACTTTTGTTGCCATTTCTATGAAATTCTGATTCAACACCTTAGATACAAAAGGAAAACTTCTTGAAGCGCGGAGGTTGCACTCAATAACTTTAACAAAATTATCGCGGGCAAGAAATTGCATATTGAAAGGGCCTGTAATATTTAATTCCTCAGCAATTTGTATTGCAACTCGTTTTATTTGTCTGATGGTTTCAAAATATACTTTTTGAGGTGGAAATACTAATGTGGCATCGCCAGAATGCACGCCAGCAAATTCGATATGTTCGGAAATGGCATAAGCAACAATTTCACCATTATTGGCTACGGCATCATATTCTATTTCTTTGGCCTGCTCAATAAATTCACTAACAACCACAGGATGTTTTTTGCTCACATTTGCAGCCAAGATAAGAAAATCATCAAGTTCGTTAATATTAGAAACCACATTCATTGCAGCGCCACTAAGTACATACGATGGGCGAATTAATACAGGAAATCCTACATT
>QMPB01000320.1 GCA_003648395.1 Bacteroidota bacterium | reverse complement strand
TTATCAATGATGACACTTGTTTTAGGTTGTTTTTTTCAAAAACAAAAAAAACAACTATATAGAAGTTGTTTTTTTTATCTGTTTATTTATATAAAAACAATAATTATCGATTATATTTTTTAAATGTTTCATAAGTTGTTTCAATCATTTTAACACTTTTATCAATATCGATATATGAACAGTTTGTAAATAAGGCATCGACCACGCAGAGCTGTGATATTCTAGAAGTCATTGCGGCGCTTCTAAATTCTCCTTCTAAAGATGTTGTATATAATATGATGTCACTGAGATCTGCTAGAAAACTTGAACCAATTTTAACAATGCTTATAATCTTAGCTTTTTTCTCTTTAACTAAAAGGGCAGCTCTGACTATTTCTGGGGTTTTTCCACTATTAGAAATCAATACTACTACATCATTTTGATTTAAGAATGATGCATCAACTAATTGCTCATGAGATTCTCCTTGGGCAATAGCTAATTTATTAATTCTTCTAAGTTTCATTTCCAAGTCTTTACACACTAAGAATGAAGAACCCTTTCCAAAGATGAAGACTCTTCTAGCCTTCATTATTGATTCCGCAGCTTTATGTAAGGCAACTGGATCATGGATTTTTAAGGTTTCTTCTAAGATACGAATATTATTTTGGATAACACTTTCTCCATAATTTGAATTTTTAGAAAGAATAACATCATTGTATTCTTTCGTTTCAGGTATTTCAACTTTAGCATTGGATAAAATGAAATCTATCTTAAAGTCTTTAAAACCCTTATAACCTAATTTCTTACACATTCTCACAACACTTGCAGGACTTGCATATGCTGCTTGCGCAATCTTTTCAACATAAAAATCCTTTAATACAGCCTTGTTTTCTATTAGGTAATCGAGCACAGCACGTTCAGCCATACTTAAATTTTCTTTGTATTTAAGCATATTTAGCATTACACTCATATTTGTCACCTCTTGTTTTTGTATTTAAAATTATATTTATTATATCACTTTACTGAAAATAATTAAATGAATTATTATCTTTTTTTTCAATAAAAAAAGGCTTTTCAGCCTTGTTTTATGATTAATTTATATAATTTTACCAGGATTTAGAATGTTATAAGGATCAAACACTTTTTTTATTCCCTTCATAAGTTCAATTTGAACTGGACCTATTTGTTTTTTTAGATACTGTTTTTTAGCATATCCAATACCATGTTCTCCAGAAACTAAGCCTCCAAAGAAAAATGCTTTATCATATAACTTTTCAAATCCAATTTCTAGTTTTTCCTTCCACTCTTTTTCAGTTAATTCATCTTTACAAAAATAAATGTGAAGGTTTCCATCTCCAGCATGTCCAAAATAAGGAATGCGAAGATCTAATTCTTTACTAACGCTTTGAGTGAAATCTAAAAATTCTGTAATATGAGCTCTAGGAAGCACAACATCGCATTCATCAATTTCTGTAGTAGAAGCTTTAATTGCCTCTAAAAAAGCTCCTCTAGCTGTCCATACTGAATCCTTTCTTTCATCTGTATCTATTAAATAAACATCTAATGCGTCTAAAGAATTAACACAATAATCACTGATAACTTCTACATTGTGATCAATTTCTTCTTGAGTAGTGCCATCATATGATAGTAAAAGATAAGCATTATAATTTGCATTTGGAATCTTTTTGCCTAGGTATTCTTCGCTAAAACGAAGTGATTCTTTTTCTAAGAATTCTACAGCTGTCGGTATAGCATTAGCTAAGATAACTTTAGGTACAGCTTTAATTGCACTGTATCTATCTTTAAAAGGTATTAATAGACTTACATCGAATTTAGGTAATGGTATTAACTTTAAAGTAGCTTCTACTATAATTCCTAAAGTTCCTTCTGAACCTATAATAAGATTTTTCAAAGAATATCCACTAGAATCTTTAACCACTTTAGTTCCAAATTTAACTAATTCTCCGCTTGCAAGACAAACTTCTAAGCCTCTAATCCATTCTCTGGTTATACCATATTTTGTGGCTCTCATACCTCCGGCATTAGTAGCTATATTCCCACCAATAGTAGCGGACTTTTCTCCAGGGTCAGGAGCGTAAAACAAACCTTCTTTTTCCACGTATTCATAGATATCCATAGCCAAAACACCTGGTTCTACTCTTAAGGTCATGTTTACTTTATCAAGCTCAATAATGCGATTCATTTTTGTAGTATCTAAGAGTATTCCCCCGTAGATAGGTACACAACTTCCTACAAGTCCAGTACCACTTCCTCTTACTGTAACTGGTATTTTCGCTTCGTTAGCATATTTCATAATTTCACTAATCTGATATTTGTCCTTTGCAAAAACAAGTACATCAGGAAAGGCTTGTACTGTCTGTAATTCATCATGAGCATAATCTTCTTCAATCTGTTCTTTTCTAATTAAATTAGATTCGCCTACTATATCAAGTAATTTCTTAATATCAGATTCATTTATTTTTCTATACTCCATAAAATTACTCCAATTTCTTATGTAAAATATTTTAAAATTATAAATTATTAGACATATAATCTTTGATTAAAGCAGTTAATTCAGGAAGCACTTCATAAATATCTCCTAAAATTGCATAATCAGAAATTTTAAATAATTTATTATCGGGATCATTATTTACTGAGATAATCATTTCACTTTCTTTCATACCTTCAATAAACTGGATAGAACCGCTTATTCCTAAGTTTACTAATAACTTAGGTTTAACTGTTCTTCCACTAAGTCCGATTTGTCTTCTTGGATCAATCCAGCCATTTTCAACTAAAGGTCTAGTACAAGCTATTTCTGCGCCCAAACTCTTTACTAGAGGTAAAATCAAATCTAAATCCTTCTTCTTTTTAAAGGCTCTCCCCACAGCCACTATAATTTCAGCTTCCGATATATCCTTGACTTTTTGAGCTTCTTCATAGCTTTTGATAATAATATTGCTATGCATATTTAGTTTATCTATATTTTCATAGACAACTTCACCCTTTGGTTTAACTTTTTCAGGAGCCAAAAACATTTTATATCTAATAGTAGCCATTTGAGGTCTTGTATTTGGGGTATGAATCTTAGCCATAATATTACCACCAAAAGCTGGCCTTATCTGTAATAAATCACCATCTGGAAGAATATCAAGCATAGTACAATCAGCGGTTAATCCTGTTTTAAGTCTCGCTGCTACTCTTGGAGCTAGACTTCTACCTTCAGGAGTACCACCAAAAAGAATTGTATTAACTTGGTATTTTTTAAAGAATGCTTCTATAACTGTCGTATATCTTTCAACATTAAAGTCTTTTAACAAGGGACTCTCATAAACAAATACCTTATCAACTCCATATTCTAAAGCTTCTTCAACTATTTTTATAAGGTTATCTCCTATCGCTACTGCATATACTGCTTCCCCTGTCTTTTTAGCTAACTCTAAGGCTTTACCTATTAATTCCCAAGCTACTTTATGAGCTTGAGAGTGACGTTGTTGGATAACCACGGTAATTCCTTTATATTTAGTTTTATCTATTTTTACTTGTTTTTCACCTTCAACGAAAAGACAAACACCACTTGGTCCTTTATTAACGCAAATCTTACAGATCTTACATCCGGAATTAATTGATAATTCACCATCCACATAATCAAATGCATTAAATGGACAAAGCTTTTGTAATTCTTTAGCTATCTCTGGTGTTACTTTCTCTTGGTTAACTTTAATATATCCCATAATACACCTATATAAATTTCTTTTCTTTTAATATTTTAAATAATTCTAAACTAACAACTTTATTATTGCCAGTTACTCTAACTGATTCTCTACTTTTATTTGGAGGGAAAATCTCCTGTACTTGAGTTGGTGAACCTTCAAGTCCATAATGTTTCTTATCTTGGTCTTGTAAATCTTTTAAACTTAAACTCTTTATTTTATAATCTTTAAACTCTATCTTACGATTATATGAAGGTAATCTAGGAACTAAATCACCTTCTGAAATTGTTAGAAGACAAGGAAGATTAATTTTAATAATTTCACTGTGATGTTCTAAGTCACTTCTTACAACAATGTATTTTTCTTTTACTTCAATTATTCTAGAAACATATGGTATATGAGATATGCCTAAAAATTCAGCTATTTCAGGACCTACTTGTGCAGTATCACCATCTGTAGTTTGTTTCCCACAGATAATTAATTCATAATCACCAATATTGCGAATTAATTGACTTAATGAATAAGCTGTCGCTAATACATCAGCTCCTGCAAAAGCGCGATCACTTAAAAGCATAGCTTCATCACTTCCCATATACAAAGCTTCTTCTAATACTTTTTTTGCACTAGGCGGGCCCATAGTAATAGCTTCTATAATGCAATTATTAACTTTTTCTTTAATCTTAAAAGACGCCTCCAAAGCATATAAATCATAGGGATTCATCTTTACATTTCTTGAGTCCCTAATCAATACTCCAGTTTTTGGATCTACATCTACTTTAGTAGATGCAGGTACTTGCTTTATACATGTAATGATTTTCATTTAATTTACTCCTTGAAAATAAATCTCTTCATTATTAATGTAACACAAAGAAAATCAATAGAAAAGAGCAGAACAAACTATTTCTCTTAATTTTCAATATTAGGAAAATATGTTCGTTTGTCTGCTCAAAATTTTATTTTAATATCTGTTTAAATAATTTTTCTTATTTTACTGATAACATCAGCTTTAAAACGTTCAATATAAGAACTAATGAACTCTAAAACATCTGCGTCATCATCAGTGCAAAGTGGCGTTAAATCGATTGCATATGTTAAAGCGTTTGTTTCATCAACTTCATGTGATGCATTAAAAGTAGCGTTACCCAATCTTCTTCCCAAAGTAGCTGCGTCATAACGTTTTCCACCGATAATTTGAGAATCAAAGATTTCTACTAATGAAGCAGCTAGATTAGGATGTCTTGAAACATCTAACAAAACTTTTTCATCATCATTAACCCAGTCTAGATTTCTCCATACTTCACAACCATATACTTTTTTAGGTCTCTTATCTTTTGGAAGCATGCGAATTGCCTTAATAGTTTTTAGGACTACTCCAATATGAGTATCATGTTTATCGGCGAGATTATGAGTATAAATAACTTCTGGATTAGCTGATTCAATTAGTTCGGCTAATTCTTTAACAACTGTTTCATTTTCTTTTGATTTGACATCACTGCTCTTATAGTTTAACAAAGCTAAAGCTCCGTATTCTCCCATTATAGCGGCTTTTATCTGTTCTTTTCTTCTAACTTTAATCATATCTTCATTTGTATAATTTTTATAGATATTATCTCTAGCACTACCGCTTCCGTTAGTTACGACAATACCCATAAAATATTTGTCATCTCTTTGGAAACAAGCTTCAATTCCATGGTAAGCCATAATTTCTAAATCATCTTGGTGAGCTCCAATTGCTAAATGTGTAGTTCTTTTAATCGCTAATTTTTCTTCTAAGCCATCAGGTATAAAGATTTCAGTTTTTTTCTCTTGATTCATACTAATCTTCCTTCTTTCTCTATTTATATGATTCTTGGCAAACTAGCTGCGGCTATGCTTTGCCCAACTCTTCTACTATATTCATCAGGCAATGTAATATTTACTTTTTCATATAATTCTTTGAATTCATTTTTTAACACGTTTTTACAAGCTTCTAGGATTTTTTCACCACCAACGCCGCTCGTAACTCTTCCAAGTATTAAAACATTTAAAATATCATAAAAGCGTGAATAATAAGCTAATTCATACCCTAAATAAATTCCAATAGTTGTGAATATTTCTAAGGCTTTCTCATCATTATTTTTTGCTAAAGCTTGAACTTCTTTTAGCTTTTCTGCAGGAGAAAGCGATTCATCTAAAGTAATATTAGCTGTTTTAGCTAATTTTATTACAGC
>QMPB01000319.1 GCA_003648395.1 Bacteroidota bacterium | reverse complement strand
TAATCTTATATAATATGACAAAAGCAGAAATAGTAGCAGAAATTGCTAACAAGACTGGAATTGAGAAAATTGCTGTTCAATCAGTAGTAGAGACATTCATGGATACCGTAAAAAGTGCTATGATTAATGGAGATAACGTATATATGCGTGGATTTGGTTCTTTTATTATTAAAGAAAGAGCTGAAAAGACTGGTAGAAACATTTCAAAGAATGTTACTATTAAGATTCCTGCACACAAAATCCCAGCTTTTAAACCAGCTAAGAGTTTTGTAACAGACGTTAAAAATAATTTGAAATAATTTAAAGTATCTATTATGCCAAGTGGTAAAAAGAGAAAACGTCATAAAATGGCTACGCATAAGCGTAAGAAAAGACTGCGTAAGAATCGTCACAAGAAGAAGTAGAGCCATTTTTTAAGAAAACTAAAACAATTGCACATCATATTTTATGTTGTGTAATTGTTTGTTTTATCTAATCGATTAATTTCGTATCCTATTCTAAGCTAAATAATTTTTAGTGCAGAAGTAATCAAATCTCACCTCCTGTTTTCGAATTGTGGTTCGCTTGAACCTAGTTTTATATTTTACACGAAAGTTTATATACTATAAATAGTAAATTATTATTGTATTGGTACTTTGTGTAATTGTATATTATGAGTAGTATAGAGAAAGCCTCTATATTTTAAATTTAAATAAATTACCGTGAACAAAGATCTAATTATCAATGTAGATCCTAAAGAAATTTCTATAGCTCTTCTTGAAGAAGGACAGTTAATGGAGATTCATAAGGAAAAACAAGATAATAATTATAGTGTTGGTGATTTATATCTTGGAAAAATTAAAAAATTAACTCCAGGTCTAAATGCGGCCTTTGTTAATGTTGGTCATGAAAGAGATGCATTTTTGCATTATCATGATTTAGGACCCAAGGTTCGTTCTTTAAATAAGTTTGTTAAAATTATTACGAACTCAAAGAATTCTAAAATTTCAATCAAGGATTTCAAATTTGAACCAGAAATAATAAAAACTGGAAAAATACAAGATGTTCTTTCGGTTCATCAGAATGTTTTAGTTCAAGTTGCAAAAGAACCTATTAATTCTAAAGGACCTCGTATTACTAGTGAGATTGCTCTTCCTGGAAGATATGTTGTCCTTGTACCTTTCTCGAATCGAATTTCTGTTTCTCAGAAAATTAAAGATTTTGAAGAGAGAAATAGGTTAAAGCGTTTGATTAAGAGTATTCGTCCAAATAATTTTGGAGTAATTGTCAGAACAGTAGCCACAAATAAAAAGGTTGCTGAGTTATTGGCGGATATTAATTCTTTGATGGAAAAGTGGGAGTTGGCAATAGAAAAGTTGAAAACAGCTAATGCTCCTAGTAGAATTCATGGTGAACTTAGTCGTTCATCAACAATATTAAGAGATTTACTTAATAAGAGTTTTAACAGTGTGGTAGTTGATGATGCTAAAGTTGCTGATGAGCTAAGGTCTTATGTCGCTACTATTGCACCAGATAAGAAAGATCTTGTTAGACATTATAAAGGTAAAACACCTGTCTTTGAGTTCCATAATATTGACAAACAAATAAAAAGTTCCTTCGGAGAGAAAGTTACTATTAAGTCTGGTGCTTATCTAATTATTGAGCATACTGAAGCTATGCACGTAATAGATGTAAATAGTGGCCATAGACTAAAAAAAGAACTAGATCAAGAGGCAAGTGCTCTAGAAACAAATATGGTTTCAGCCAAAGAAATTGTTAGGCAACTTCGATTAAGAGATATGGGTGGTATTATTGTGATTGATTTCATTGATATGATCGATAAAGAAAATCGCCGTAAGCTTTATGAATTCATGAAAACTGAAATGCGAAATGATAAAGCAAAGCACACTATATTGCCTGTTACTAAGTTTGGACTAATTCAGATTACTAGACAAAGAGTTAGACCAGAAATGGAAATAAAGATTCTCGAAAAATGTCCTGTTTGTCAGGGTACTGGAGAAGTTAAAGCTTCTGTTTTGATTACTGACGAGATAGAAAACAATATTCGTTTCTTATTGCAAGAGCAGAATGAGAAATTTCTTGAAATACGTTTGCATCCTTTTGTTTATTCTTACTTTACTAGAGGATTGTTTAACTATAGATGGAAATGGTTTAAAGAGTATAATAAATGGATAAGTTTAGCAGAAGTTGCTTCTTACCATTTCTTAGAATATCACTTCTTTAATAAAGATGGTGATGAAATAAAACTTTAATAAAGACACTATAATTATTATTGAATGGTCGTTAAGCCTTAGGCTTAACGACCATTTTTTTTGTTATCTAATGCTGTTATTGGTTTATATTTGCCTATAATTCTATTTTATTATTTATGGACACTAATATACAGTTTAATACTTATTTGCAGCAAATGGAACGCTTTTGTGATTATCAAGAACGTTGCTTGAAAGATGTTGAGGATAAACTTATTAAACTTGAAGTTACTGCTGATATGCATCAGAAATTAATTGATACGCTATTATTAAATAAGAGTTTTGATAATATTAGATATGCTAAAGCATTCACAAGTGGTAAATTTCGCTTTAAGAAATGGGGAAGAAAGAAAATATTCTATGCGCTTAAGCAAAAGAGAATAGATGATAAGGATATTTTTAATGCACTTTTGGAAATAGATGAAGATGAATATTTAATTACATTGAAAGAGCTAATAGATTATAAAATAAATAAAATTGGAGATATCAGTGAGCCAGTTAATAAGAAGAAAACTTTAAACTTTGCGCTCCAGAAGGGTTACGAAAGTAATTTGATATGGGATATATTAAATAACGAATAAACATTAAGCATGATTACAAAGGATAATATAAAGGCTATGAATAAAAGGCTTTTGGCCTTGAGGGGGTATCTTTGACTTAGATAGAAAACGTATTGAAGTTGAAGAAGAAGAATTAAAAACACAAGATCCGCTTTTCTGGAATAATTCTAAGGCTGCCGAACAATTTCTGAGAAAAATTAAAGAAAAGAAATCTTGGATTATTAAGTATGATGATGCAAAGTCAGTATTTGATGATGTAGAGGTTCTATTTGAGTTTTTAGAATTAGGAGAATCATCAGAAGAAGAGGTTGAAAGTCAGTATAATATTTTAGTGAGCAAAATAGATAATCTAGAATTACTTAATATGCTGAGTAGTGAATCTGATAAGTTTAGTGCTATTCTTCAAATTAATCCTGGGGCAGGAGGGACTGAAAGTCAAGACTGGGCAGAGATGCTTATGCGTATGTATATACGATATGGTGAACGTCAGAATTATAAAGTTAAGATAATAGATGAGCAAGAGGGCGATGTTGCAGGAATAAAATCTGTTAGTATAGAATTTGATGGGGAGAATGCATTTGGATTTTTAAAGGCAGAAAGTGGAGTGCATCGATTAGTTAGAATTTCACCTTTTGACTCCGCAAATCGTCGCCATACTTCTTTTGCATCAGTATATGTTTATCCTGTGGTTGATGACGATATTGAAATTGATATAAATCCAGCAGATCTTTCTTGGGATACCTTTCGTTCTAGTGGCCCAGGAGGTCAGCATGTTAATAAAACGGAGTCCGCTGTGAGGCTTAGACATGCTCCAAGCAATCTAGTTGTTGAGTGTCAAGAAACTCGTTCTCAATTAAAAAACAGAGAGAAAGCAATAAAGATGCTTAAGTCTCAGCTTTATGAGATAGAGCTGCGAAAAAAGCAAGATGTACAACAGGAAGTTGAAGATGGAAAACTTAATATTGAATGGGGCTCTCAGATAAGATCTTATGTGCTTCACCCTTATAAGCTTGTAAAAGATGTGAGAACTGGTTTTGAAACATCAAATGTTCAAGCAGTGCTTGATGGCGATTTAGATGGTTTTATTAAGTCATTTCTAATGGCAAATAGTAAAAAAATACAAGAAGGCATATAATTTATAGTAACAAATTTGTAATAAATACGTTTCAGTATTATTAAATTTAGTTTATAAGTATGAAAATTGCATTATTTAGCATTCAGTATTATGAAAAGTATAAAGATACTTACCAATTAGTTATTGATAAACTTGAGAAAGCAAAATGTGAGATTTGGGTAAATGAACTTTTTTATAAATTAATTATCAATAAAGTAAAGTTTTTAAATGAACCCACTGTATATAATAGTGCAAAGGAAGTAAAGCGTAAAATTGATATGTTTTTTACCCTTGGAGGTGATGGAACAATATTGGATAGTATCCCAATAATTAGAAATTCTAATATACCAATATTAGGAATAAATATGGGTAGATTAGGTTTTCTTTCGTCCGTTTCTCATAAGGAAATTGACACTGCAATTAATGATGTTTTAAATAATAATTATATACTAGATAAAAGAGCATTATTATCATTAAAAACGGATAATAATCTTTTTGGTGAGATGAACTTCGCACTAAATGAATTCTCAATTCATAAGAGGGATCACCTTTCTATGATTGTTGTTCATGTTTATATTGACGATAAATTCCTTAATTCATATTGGGCTGATGGTTTACTTATTTCTACACCAACAGGTTCTACAGCATATGCATTAGCAGTAGGAGGACCAATTGTAACTCCAGGATCCAAGAACTTTATTATTTCACCAATAGCACCACATAATTTGACTGTAAGACCCGTTGTTATACCTGATAATAGTGTTATAAAGTTGAAAATTCAGGGTAGGTCAAAGTCATTTCTGGTAGGACTTGATTCTCGGTTTGAGACCATAAACTCATCGATAGAACTTGTAGTCTCAAAAAGTAATTTTAGTGTAAGTATGATTCAAATAGGTAATAGAAGTTTTTTTGATACTATTAGAGAAAAATTGAATTGGGGACTTGATATAAGAAATTAATATTAAGTCAATTAAGCTAATTGTAATTTTACTAAAATTAACCTACATTTGCACGTTATTGAACGTATGCAATAAATAATAATTTTTAGAGTTTAGCTATTAATATATCATTTGTAACATGAGAAAATTATTCTATACTATATCCATTATCTTTATGTCTTTTGGCAGTATGGCTCAGCATCATGAGATTGGCCCTTTTATTGGTGTTTCATATTATTTAGGTGATATTACAACCGAAGATCCATTAACTTATCCTGGCAATATTATTGGAATTCCAAACTATAATTTTGGAATGAGTTATAGATATTCAATGAATCCAAGGTTTGCTATTAGAATAGCTGCGCATTATGGAAAAGTTTCTGGTGATAGTAAATATGATAATGAGAATCTTCAGTATAAAAATCTTAGTTTTACTAGCAATATTATTGATATTGAAGCAGGTTTAGAACTTAATTTTCTTGAGTATGTCCCCGGAAGTAAAAAACATAGGTTTACACCTTACATATACGCAGGTTTAGGCTTTTTTCATTTTAATCCTAAGACAGAATATATGGGAGTTGAGTATGAACTTCAACCTTTAGGTACAGAAGGACAAGGGCTAACGGCATATCCAGATAAAAAGCCATATAAATTAACTTCTTTTGCTTTACCTTTTGGAGGTGGACTTAAGTTTAGTATTTCCAAAAAACTAAGTATTGGTGTTGAATGGGGAATGAGAAAAACATTTACTGATTATATTGATGATGTAAGTACTGAGTATCCAGATGCTGGTTTGTTATCCGCTGAGAAATCACCTTTAGCTGCTGCGTTAAGTAATAGAATGAATGAGGATCAGGCTATAGAAATGGGTATGGATATTTCTATTGGGCCTAATGGTCAACCCAATAATCCTGCGGATTTCACTGCTTATTTGGGAACTCTACAAGGAGCTACTGGCCGCCAAAGAGGTGGTGAAGCTAAAGATTGGTATAGTGTTGTAGGATTTACAGTAATGTTTAAGATTGTTGGTCCAAAGAATAGAGGTTGCCCT
>QMPB01000318.1 GCA_003648395.1 Bacteroidota bacterium | reverse complement strand
TGAATTATTTTGAGATTTTATTATCTCTATACTTTTATCAAATTCAACAAAATAATCTTTAATATCTGATATAAAATTTGGATGTTGATGTGGCATTAAGCTTCTTCCATATTTTCGTAAGTCTACCGCATAAAAATTATAGCCCCATTCATTAAATTTATCTGCTAATTCTGTTTGGTAGAAATAGTCAATAAAACCATGTACATAAAGAACTGCTTTATTGGAATCAGTATTTGCCTTTCTATATATTAAAGTAGCATGTTGCTCACCATCTATATCATTTGGTAAATTAATTTTAATATTTTTAAATCCGTTGCCTAAATAATCTAATTCTGTATCCATAACTTATGTTGGTTTTGTTATTTGTGAAACTCAAAAGTAGTGAATTATTCATTTAAAGTTAAATTTTTATTTACAAGGGCTATCCAATGAAGTTTTACTTACTTTTGTCACGCAAAAATTAAATATTTAGTTATGACATTAATAAAATCAATCTCAGGTATTAGAGGTACAATAGGAGGAAATCCAGGCGATAATCTTAGCCCTATTGATGTAGTGAAATTTGTTTCAGCTTATGCTGTAATGATGAAGAATAAGTTTCCAAATACTAAGTTAAATGTTGTACTTGGTCGTGATGCGCGTATTTCTGGGCCTATGGTTAATCATTTGGTAATAGGAACTTTAAATGCAATGGGTATTAATGTTATTGACCTTGGTCTTTCAACTACTCCAACTGTGGAAATGGCAGTTACTGACCATAAAGCAAATGGAGGAGTTATACTTACCGCTTCTCATAATCCTAAGCAATGGAATGCATTAAAATTACTGAATGAAAAAGGTGAATTTATTAATGGAGAAGAGGGAATAGAATTATTAGAGATTGCTGATAAGGGAGATTTTAACTATACAGAAGTTGATGAACTTGGTACATTATCGCGTGATGATAATGCCATAAAGAATCATATTCAGCATATATTGGATTTGGATTTAGTAGATGTGGAAGCAATCAGAAATGCTAACTTTACTGTTGCTCTTGATGCTGTAAATTCTACTGGTGGAATTTCTATTCTTCCTTTGTTGAGGGAGTTAGGAGTTGAGGAAGTTGTAGAGCTTTATACAGAACCAACGGGGCATTTTCCCCATAATCCAGAGCCTTTGCCTGAGCATCTTACCGAGCTTTCAGAGGCTGTTGTCAAAAATAAAGCTGATGTAGGTTTTGTAGTTGATCCCGATGTTGATCGTTTGGCTATTGTTATGGAAAATGGCAAAATGTTTAATGAGGAATATACTCTTGTTGCAGTTGCTGATTATATCTTGCAGCATCAAAAAGGAAATACTGTGTCAAATATGTCGTCAACTCGTGCTTTAAGAGATGTTACCGAGAAGCATGGATTTAGTTATTCTGCTAGTGCAGTAGGAGAAGTTAATGTGGTGGAGATGATGCGAAAAACTGATACTGTAATTGGTGGTGAAGGAAATGGCGGAATTATTTATCCTGAATTGCATAGCGGTCGTGATGCCTTAGTTGGAATAGCCTTATTTTTGACATATTTGGCAAAAAGAGATATTAAAGTTTCTGAACTTAGAGCAGAATATCCTGCATATTTCATTAGTAAAAATAAGATTCAATTAGAAGAAGGAATGGATGTAGATGCTATCTTAGTTTCTATGGCTGATAAGTATAAAAGTGAAAGAGTTACAACTATTGATGGTGTAAAGATTGATTTTGATACAAATTGGGTACATCTTCGTAAATCTAATACTGAACCTATAATTAGGGTTTATGCAGAAGATACTTCTTTGGAGAATGCTAATGCTCTTGCAAATAAAATTATTACTGACATAAAATCTTTCATATAATGGGGTTACAACCAATTCAAAAATATAATTCAATTCAAAAAGGGCTGTTTTTTGCTGCTGTAATGTTTGTTATTTCTATTATTTGGCAATCAATTAAACTGGGAGAATTTAATAAAGCTGTGATATTGGCTTCTACAGTTGGTGCTATAATTGGTGGTGTGATTTATGGTGGAATAAATTGGGTTAGATTCAGAAAATAAACAATCATAACTAAGATTTTTCCTTTTTATTTTATTCCCCGCCCTAAAGGGAAAAATAAAAAGGAAAATTTAACTCCCAACTCCAAATGCAAGTATACCTAGACAACGCCGCAACTACCAAAATGGATGATGAAGTCATAGACTTTATGCAGCAAATATTGAGGTCTAATTATGGAAATCCTTCTTCAATATATGAGTTGGGAAGGCAATCTCGAGTTATTATTGAGAATGCACGAACAACAATTGCTAATTTGTTAAAAGCTACTCCATCGGAGATATTTTTTACTTCAGGTGGTACAGAGGCTATTAATACAATTATATCTGGAGTATTACAAAAAACTGAAATTACAAGAGTAATAACAAGTCCAATTGAGCATTCTGCTATGCTTAAGAGTATTGAGTATTATGCTAGATTGTTTGGAAAGTCAGTTGAGTTTGTTTCTGTTGATGGGAAAGGACATATCAATATTGATGAGCTTGATAAATTGTTATCAAAAAGTAATGGGGATACATTAGTTAGCCTAATGCACGCAAATAATGAGATAGGGACTTTGCTGCCT
The DNA here is from genome assembly GCA_003648395.1 of Bacteroidota bacterium. The sequence goes on along the minus strand of QMPB01000318.1, from coordinate 3,306 downwards.
TTAAAGAGAGTTAGTGAGATTTGTAAAAAATATAATACATTGTTATTTTCTGATACAGTGCAGACTATGGGTAAATATTCAAATGATTTATCTAAAGGTTATCTTGATTTTGCGGTAGCTTCTGCACATAAATTTCATGGTCCGAAGGGTGTGGGTTTTATGTATATAAGTGGAGAGAATAAGATTTCTCCATTATTACAAGGAGGAAGTCAAGAGCGAAATATGAGAGCTGGAACTGAAAACATTGCGGAAATTGCAGCTATGGCAAAGGCTTTTGAGTTAAGCTATGAAAGTATGGAGTTGAATAATGCTAAATACATTGAGTATAAAAAACACTTAATCAATAGAATTGAAAAAGAAGTAAAAGAGGTGTCTTTTAATGGAGATATTGAAGGTCTGCCAAATCTTTTGAGTATAGCTTTGCCAAAGACAACTCATAATGAAATGATATTAATGAAGCTAGATATTAAAGGAATTTATGTATCTGGAGCTAGTGCTTGTAGTTCTGGAGCGATTAAGGATTCTCATGTTATTGAGGCTATAGGTAAAGCAAAAACTATAAGGCCTATAAGACTTGCAATGAGCAAATATACTACAAAAGAGGAGTTAGATTATTTTGTAGAGGTGTTGAAAAAACTCTGAATAAGTTTTTTTTAGCATATTAATTCTTCTTTTGATATGCTATACTTTAGCAATGTAATAATTGATTTACAATCAGCTAATGGGCTATAAAAAGGTAAAACGGAAATTCAAGAAAGTAAGTTTCAAAATCTCACATAAGGAGTATGTGTTTCTTCAAAAGTGTGTTCAGTTAGAGAATACAACTTCCAATAAGCTTATTAAAAAATATCTTAGGCAAGGTTTTGAGGAGCTAAAGCCTAGAGTAAAAGAATGGGAAAATCAAAAACAACCAAAAAATCAGCTTAAACTTTTTGATTTTGATGTTAATCCAAAACAAAGCTCTATGTTGGCGGATCAAGAATTTGCATATCCACTTGAAGATGATAAATAATGGCTAAAAAATTTCATTTAGATGGTTTAGATAGAAAGATTCTATCTCTATTATCAAAAAATATTAGAATTTCATTTACTGATATTGCACGCCAATGTCATGTTACTGCCTCGGCCATTCATCAAAGAGTTCAAAAGCTATACGAGAATGAAGTTATTGATAAAAAAACCTTTAGAGTAGATCCGAAAGCTCTTGATTATAATACATTGGCTTATGTTGGAGTTCAAATAAACTTAGTAAAACAAAAGACACATCAAGAAGTTTTTGAACATATTAAGAGTATCCCTGAGGTTGTTGAATGTCATAATATTACTGGTAAGTATTCTTTCTTACTTAAAATTTATGCAAAGACTAACGAGCATTTGAAACAATTACTTGTTGAAAATCTTCAATCAGTTGTTGAGGTTGTTGCCACAGAGACTTTTATCTCATTAGAGGAGGGTTTTAGTAGGAATGTGCCTGTGGATTAATTTGTAAGTGAAATAATAAAACAACTTCCTTCTCTATTATCTGCTTTTAATATAATATCGCCACCCATTGTGAGCATAATCTGCTTGCTTAAACTTAATCCAATACCTGAACCATTTTCTTTTGTAGTAAAAAATGGAACAAATATTTGTTCTCTAATTTCAGCAGGAATATTTGGTCCATTATTACAAATCTCTATTCTAATGTTACCATTAGTATTTCGGAGTTTAATCTTAATTGTTGGATTTTCAATATCACTATTATCTAAAGATTCGTTGGAATTTTTAAGAATATTGATAAGAACTTGTGAAAGCAATTTTGCATCTGTTTTATGCCAAATATTACTAGGCACACTATTTTCTATTGATGTATTATTTGATTTAGAGAATGCAGAGCTGGCAATTATTAGATTGCTAAGTAAATCAGAAATATTTTCACTTTTTATGTTTGGTGTCGGTAGTTTGGTGAATTTTCTATAATTCTCCACAAAACTAATTAGTCCGCTACTTTGTTTTTCAATAACAGCAAGGCCTTTTTGTGTATTTGAAATAATTTTTGGGGTAATATTATTAATATCATCAACGGCAAAATAGCCAGAAATAACTTGCGAAAGAGAAGTTATAGGAGCAATATTATTCATTATTTCGTGGGAAAGTGTGCGAGCAAGTTTTATCCATGCTTCCACTTCTCTATTGTCTAGTTCTTTTGTAATATCGCTTACTGCTACTAGTTTTATCTCTTCTTTTTTAGAATGGATTTCGGTTATTTTAAAAAGCAACTTCTGTCCATATTGATTCTCAAATATTGTTGATTTAATTTCATTCTCGTTGCCTGATTTTAAAATAAATTTTGGGAGTGCTTTGTCTATTTTTGAGAGTGTATTTAGGTGATGATACTCGTAAAGTCCAGTTAACTTCATCGCTGCAGGATTGATATTTATTATTCGCATATTCTCATTTACAGAGAACAATCCCGTTGCCGATTGGTTTATTACAGACTTATAATATTGCTCTTGTATGCTAATATCAATCTTGGTTTGTTTGAAAATACTGTTGAGCCTGTTAATGCCTTTATAAATGTCATCAATACTTTTATTTCCACTACTTGGAGGTGTTTTTAGTGAGCTATCTTCGTTTTCTATGCCCAGTAGAAAGTATGAAATCCAACGATTTATTCCATTAAAATACTTAATTATTGAGAAAATAGAAATAGTAAGAAACCCTAGAATTCCAATTATATAGTAGGATTTACTATGCCAATGGAATGCCATTACCGAAAGTATTGCAGAGAGAATAATGATTAGCATTATTCGAAAAAATATGTTCCAATAGAAGTTCTTATAATTCATATTTTTTCAGTTTATTATATAATGTCTGGCGAGTTATTCCTAGCTTCTTTGCAACTCTACTCATATTCCCTTTTTCTTTATCAATGCTTGCAATAATCATCTCTTGTTCCATTTCTTCAATGGTTTTAATATTCAAATTCTTACTAATATTCGATTGTAAAGAAAAATTATCAGGGCCAAGAATATTGTTTGTGGCAAGAATAACGGCTTTCTCAATACTATGTTGGAGTTCTCTAACATTACCTGGCCAATTGTATTTCATCAATTTATTCGTAGTAGCTTGACTAAGTTTTAGGTTAGATTTTTCGTATTTTTTAGCATATTTACGAAGATAAAATTCAGCTAATAGAATTATATCATATTCTCTTTCTCGTAATGGAGGTAGCTCAATGGTAATAGTATTTATTCTAAAAAATAGGTCTTCCCTAAAATTGCCACTTTCAATCATCTTTTTCAAGTTTTTGTTAGTAGCAGCAAT
>QMPB01000317.1 GCA_003648395.1 Bacteroidota bacterium | reverse complement strand
TTGATTCTAAAAGCAGAAATCTTAATAAATCATTAACCTATACTTTAAAAGCATTAGATGCTTTTTCAAGTAAATCGGTAGCAAATATACAAGAAACAGGTTATGGAAAAAAACAAGAAACAAATGATCTGTCTGAGTTAATGAAGAATTCTTTAGATGAACAAATCAATAATTTTTCAAATCAAATTACTAACTATTTTTCTGACATTATTCGTAAAGGTAGAGAAATTACCGTTAGAGTTACTATTACTAAAGGAGTAACAATGAGCATGGAAGATGATTGCCTTGATGAAGGAGAGACGTATTCAGATTGGCTAATTGATTATATGAAAACTCATACACAAAAGGGTGCATATAAATTACAAAAGAACACAGAGTCAGAAATGTTTTTTAAGAATGTTAGAATTAAAACATTAAATGAGAATGGAACCCAATATGGAGCTTACGATTTTGCAAGAGAACTCAGAAAGGCGTTTCGTAAAGGCTGTGGTGTAAAGGCTTCAAATAAAACTCAAGGGCTAGGTGATGTACACATTATGTTAAAAGGAATGTAAAGGATTGTTTAATTTATTAAAAACTATATTATGAAGATATTACACTTAGTACTCCTATTAGGTCTAGGCATAGCTGTAAGCATTACAGCCTGTAATTCAGGTTCCGATAATAAGAAAGGAGTACAGTTTAATCCAACAACAAATGCAGAGAGCTCAACAAAATTATCTGATGCAGAAAGAGAACAAAAGATTGCAGCAAAGAAAAAAAAGTTTAATGCTGTACAGTCAGATAATCTTATTGAGAACCTAGCTCAATTTGTAGGTAAGGTTAAACTTACTGTAATGCTGCCAAACGACCAAGGTTTAAATAAAGAAGAAAATAGAATTTTGGAGAGTAAAATGTTGCAAATTGTAACATCTAATGGTATAGGTGGTTTAGGAGGAAATCCAAGGTTTATTATAACTCCTGTTATTAGTATTTTGAAGAAAGATGTTACTTCTACAGCTCCTATTAAGTATTCTATTAAATACGATATTACTTTTTATGTTGTTGATATGATAACCGGTAATGTTTTTGGAACATATAATACTCAGCTATTAGGTGTTGATGATTCAGAAAATAGAGCACTTTTGGCGGTATTTAATAATATAAAAACAAATGACGTTAAGATTCAAAGCTTCTTAAAATCTTCTCAAAATAAAATCATTGATTATTACAAAAATAATGGAGATAAAATAATAGCAGAAGCAAATACATTAAATGCCAAAGAAAAATATAGTCAAGCAATGAGTTTGTTGGAATCTATTCCTTCAGAAGCAACAATAGTTTTTGAGAAAGCACAACCTCATATTAAAACAATTTTTCAGAACTATCTTGATAATCAATGTGAAACAAGTTTAGCAATGATGAAAGCTGAATTGGGTAATTATAATGAGTTAAGTGCTGCAGGTTTTAATCCAAAAGCAATGGGTTATTATAAAATGATTCCAGCAAATGCAAAATGTAAAAAGGAAGCTGACAAATTATATTCTGATTATAAGGAAAACTTAAATCCTCAAAAGATTAAGGATTGGGAAAATGCAGAAAAGGGATGGAATCAAAAAATTGCTCAGCAAAACTCTGATAATGAATATAGGAGATTGCAAGAAGAAATGAAAGCAAAAATTGCTATAGAAGGACAAACTTGCTTAATGGATAAGTATAAGAAAGATGCTGCTTATGACAACCTTCCTTGGCTACGAACATTAATTTATGTAGGTGATAATGATCCATTTGATGGATATGAGCCGGATAGTGATTGTAAATAAATTAAGTATAAATAAATACAAAATATTACATATGAAAAAGATAAATTTAATAACTTTATTAAGTATAAGTGTCTTATTTATGACATCTTGTAGCCTTGATTTTTTGAACTCAGATAGAGAAAATGATGAAGTTATTTCTCGGGCTTGTTTGGAAGAAAAATACGATGAAATACAAGACAAAGTTGAAGATTCAAATTACAAACTAATAAAAGTTGCATATTCATCAATTGAAGACTGCTTACAAAATTATGATTTTGTTCAAGCACGTATGTATTTAAGCTGCTATTCAAATACTTGTTATGGCGCTGAGGGTGTGCGAATTAATACAGCTGATGTTGATGACCCAATAAATAGCGGTAATCAATATTTATTTTATGAAGATAAAATTAATATAGCTGAGATTATGTATTTGGTACAGAATAATGAATTTGAAAGAGCTAAAATATTAGCTATTCAAGCAGGGATTAAGGACAAGTATTTAGAGATTAGAAGTGAATTTGATCCTGACTTTAAATATAATAAGAAAACAAATAGAAGAAGATAGTATAAATTCAATAAGAAACTCATGCCAACAATAGAACAAAGAGAACAGTTAGATAGACTTATAGAATCAGCTTTAGCTGATGGAAAGTTATCAAAAAAAGAAATTGAAGTTTTAACTAAAAAAGCTAAATCAATTGGAATTGATGAAGATGAATTTTTAATTGAATTAGATGCCGAAAAAATTAATCTAAAGAAGACTAAAAAAGACAACAAAGTGGGGTTTTTCAACAAAGTAATATACCACAGAAAAGCTGGGGTTAAAATGGAAGAAGTTGAAAAAGGTTTGAAAGAAGAGTTTTTAGGAGGAGGAAAAACAGAATATCAAGAAGTTCCTGTTAATGAATTGATTGTGCGCCTTTGGCATGTCTTAGTGCCACTATTATTTGTTATTATTGGAAGTGGTATCGGATATAATTTTTATATTAATCACACTACAATTGATAAGGCGTTAGCTAATTACGATTTTGAAAAAGCTAGAGAATTAATGGGAGAATTGAGATGTGAAGGGTCTAAAGGTCTTGGATTAATAGATGTGGACTGTCCACGTACAATACAAGAAGTAAAGATAATTCAACAGGAATCTCATTTCCTTATAGAAAATGATCAATTTGAAAAAGCTATACATATTGTAAAATCAGTAGAAGCATTACCATATTATCAAGAATTATATGATAATGGTAAAATAACAATTTATTATGATGATTTACTAGAAGGTATTTATATAGAAATAATGGCAAAAATATCTAATAATACAAGTGAATATAGGTTTGAACAATTGCAGACGATATATTCAGGAATTCAATCTAATCAACTACGTAAGCAGCTTTATCTGTCTTATGCAGATTCATGGAAGAAAGCATATCCAGAGTATTTTAATAAGTTAACCAATAATAAATAATAATATATATCTATATTAACCAATCTTAAAAAATATATAATGGGACTAATATCAAAAATAAGAAGTGGGCTGTATAAATCAGCTAAAGTGTTGGGTGATGTCGATGCAGTTAAAAAAGGTAAAGTTGCTAAAAGAGTAAAGAGTAGAATTACCGGAAAAATTGCAGGAAAAACATTGAGGAAGATAAATAAATAGAATTGAATAATGCAATCATTAGAATAGCGATTAATACTTAACGCATATATGAATTTAATATCTCGATTATTTAGATTTTTGATTTTTGTGCTAATTATTATTGTAGGCTTTATGTCTATTGTATTGCTAATAAAATGGATGTTTGATTTGAATTAAACAATAACAGATATGGGATTATTTGATAAAATAAAAAGCAATTTAGATAAAGTGAAAGATATTGAACTTATACATTCAAAACAGTATAATTACGACCGATTTTTAAAGCTGGATAATAAAGAAAACTGTTTTGAAATTAGAACAATAATAGAAACAAAACATAAAGAATATCTAGAGGAAGATGACTCTAGAATTAAATATATATGGGCACAGTTTAATTCTTACGAAAGAGATGACGCTATAATTAATGCAAGAGTGTATCAAAAATTGTACCCAGACAATTTTGAATTGCAAATGGAATTAAACTATTTTTCTGGTATTTATTATTCATGGCTTGCAAAAGGCGATAATGAAGATTTAGACACATTAAACGCCGCAAAGTTTTGTTTAGTACAAGCTAAGATAAGTGGAAAGATGGTTGAAGAAGACCTTACAGAAATTAACGGTAGAATTGAAGAAGCTTTAAAAACGAAAGAAGAAGAATATAATGAGCTCCTAAAACTGGACCCAGAAGGAAATCTTGATGAGAAGCATAGGGTTTTTAAAATTCTTAAAAACTATCCAGATTTTATGGAAAAGGAGAACGCAATTACACAATATTTATTGGCTGAATATGATAATGGGGGTAATGATGTGTTTGATATAACAAAAGAGTATCTATTAAAATATCCAAAAATGATAGTTTGGAATAATATAATAGGGCGCTACCTAAGATCTAGGGCTAGAAATAAATATGAAAATATTAGTAAACTAGAAGATGCAATTACGTATTATAGACTTGCTGAAAATATAGATAAGGTTGAAGAGATTGAAAAACAAATTATAGAAATAAAACAGTCAAAAGAAGAGGAAAAACAAAGGCTTATAATGGAATTCCCTACGTTAAATGCAATTGAATATTATGAAAAAATAATCAGTATTTATACATCTATTTATTCAGACAGTACTAACGATATTGAAATAGTAGATAAATATATTATTGCACTACAATTTAATGCACAAAATAATAATTCTTATTTAAATTCTATTGGTAAAATTCTTAATTTTTGTAAAGAATATCCAAATCAAAATCATTGGAATTCTATAATTGGCAATCTATATATTTCTTGGGCAAATCATAAGATGGATGTTGATTTAATTAATAAGGCTATAGAATATTATAAATTAGATAATAATAAAGATGCTATTATTGAATCCAAATCTGATTTAAAGTTATTGAAGCAAGCAATTAAAGATGATGCTAAAGAAAAAAATCAACTAGAAAAACAAGCTAAAAAAGAACGATTAGCAAAAGAGAAGCAGGCTGAGAAAGAACTATTGGCAAAAGAGAAACAAGCAGAGAAAGAAAAAGAAGCCGCTGATAAACTTAAAAAGCATGATTTTAAAACCTCAAGAGGAGAGCAGTTTTGTAAATATTGCGGTAAAAGTACAATTTATGTAGACAGTCCTTGTTTAGGACATATAAATAATCATAATTATGCTCATATGAAGAACTCCGGTGGTGATTGGGAAATAAGATGTAAGAAATGTGGAGGAAGAGATCATTGGGCAGATAGTTCTTGTGAGGGTAATCGTTTTTAACCATATAAATATAATCAATATGAAAAAAATAAATATTTTACCTATTAACTGGTTTGGAAATAAAGAAAAGTATTTTAAATCAAAAGTAAAGATTGTAACTGTTGGTTTAAATCCTTCAGATAAAGAATTTCGAAATAATGAAACAGAAAATTATTCAACGTTTCGTTTTCATGGATATCAATCAGAAAAAGATTTAGAAAAAGTTTTAAATAATTATTTTGAACAAAAACCTTACAAAACTTGGTTTAACTCTTTTGAACCTATTTTGCAAGGTATGGATGCAAGTTATTATCAGAAAACAGAGAAACCTAATATTGCTATTCATACTGATATTTGCTCACCTTGGGCGACTAACCCAACTTGGTCAAAGCTCACTACAGATGAACAAAGAAAAATGTTTAAGGAAGGTCATCCTAAATGGATAAAATTAATTGACGAGCTTAATCCTGATGTTATATTAATATCTGTTGCTAAGAAGTATTTAATAAATGAATTTAAAGAAATTGGAGAAATAGGAAGAATAACAAAGACTAAAAAAGGGATAATAAGAAAACAACCATATTTATTAAAGCATTATTCTTATTCTAATGGAAATAAAAATGTTATTGTAATTTTTGGTCAAGCAGCCCAAAAACCATTTGGTTTAATTTCTAATGAACAGAAAATGGATTTAGGTTCTACAATAACTAATGTATTTAATATTTCTAAGTCAAAGATGTAAGTAGTCGAAAAACGTGAATTAAAGATGAACAGAATGAAAAAAGCATCAGAAATAAAAGAAATATTTA
>QMPB01000316.1 GCA_003648395.1 Bacteroidota bacterium | reverse complement strand
AACTCAATACTTGGAAAAGAATCGGTTATACCAAATTAATACCAAAACACGCCATATAAATCGTTTATATTTCCCTATTACTGCGTTAAATATTATTTCCATAGCTACGGCTATGCAAATAATATTTGCCTTCTAATAGGAAAATATATTCCAATTTATTTATAGCGTATTTTGATACCAAATTGGTATTACTGTAAATGATGCAGTTGTATCTGAAAAATCCTCTGTATTTGGAACGGATCATCATTTCACCATAAATGAAGATGGAGTTGATGCAAATTACATACTTACAACAGGTATTTTAATGGGATTGTAATTGATTTATACAAAAATAGTAAACCAATTATAGAGTCTTCAAAATTTAATTCTGCTAATTTATTAATAGTATTTGCTTTTATATTTCTGCTTTGGGTAATATTTAATTAATTTCTCAGCCTTATAAATTCTTAATTAATAATTCCTAATTTTTAATTCCTAACTAATCAATCATTTCTTCCAAAGTACGATAAGCCAAAAATGCTAAAGTCCCCATGCCTTTATAAAGAGAATCTTCATCTATATCAAAAGTAGCTGTATGTAGGTTAGTAACTTCTTTTCCTCTGGTTTTAGTTCCAATTCTAAAGAAAGTACTAGGCACATGATGTCCATAGTATGCAAAATCCTCTGCCGTCATTCTCAAGTCGAGTTCATCAACTTTTCTTTGTCCTAAATATTCTTTTGAATACAATCTTAGATTTTCAGTCAGAGTGTCGTCATTCACCACAAATGGATAACCAGATTCAATTCTAACCTCACATTCTCCACCCATTGATGTAGCAATATCAGTAGCAATCTTGCTTATATTTTCTTTAGCTTTTGCTCTCCATTCTTCATTGAAAGTCCGCAATGTTCCTTTTAGACTAACTTCATCAGGAATAATATTAGTCTGCCCATCAGCAATAAATCTTCCAAATGAAACAACAGTAGGAATGGTTGGTGGAGCTATTCTACTCACAACTTGCTGCATTGCCACAACTATATGCGAAGCAATAAGCACTGGATCAATATTCATATCTGGAGTTGCTCCATGGCCACCTTTTCCTTTTACAGTGAGATGAAGTTCATCTGTTGAAGCCATATACATCCCTTTTCTAAAACCAACTCTACCAGAAGGCATAGTAGGTAATACATGCTGTCCAATAACATGTCGCACTGGAGGATTTTCTAATACACCTTCTTCAATCATCAATTTTGCTCCACCAGGAAAAGCCTCCTCTGATGGCTGAAATATTAGTTTTATGCTTCCGTCAAGGTCTGCTTTCATTTCGTTGAGAATACGTGCAGCGAGAAGCAACATTGCGGTATGTGCATCATGACCGCAAGCATGCATTACACCTTCATTCTTCGATTTATATGGAACATCGTTCAACTCTACTATTGGTAAAGCATCCATATCGGCTCTTAGAGCAATAACTTTATCTTTCTTATTGCCTTCAATAAAGCCTACAACACCTGTTTTAGCAATATTCCTTTCATAAGGAATACCATATTGTTCTAGCTTCCTAGCTATAAAGTCTGCTGTATTATATTCCTGAAATGCGAGTTCTGGATTTGCATGTATATATCGTCTTACTGCAACTACTTCGCTATGATATAGTCGGCAGTATTGTTCTATTCTTTGTCTTAAAATGCTTGCCATAATATGTATTTTAGGGGGACAAAGGTAGGAATTTATGTTTTATTTGTATCTTTGCAAGCTAAATATTAAAAATAAGACTTATGGCACGTAATTCAAATGATTCCTCAGCAGTTGAATTTAATAGAATTGTTACTGGAACAAGAATACACGGAGAGATAGAAACAAAGGGTGATATTCGTATTGACGGAACTGTAGTTGGCACATTAAATATTCAAGGGAAATTAGTACTCGGTTCTGCTGGTAAAATTGAAGGTGAAATTAAGTGTAAGAATGCCGAAGTAATGGGGCAAATTGAAGGTGAGATTAGAGTTTCTGAATTACTTTCTCTGAAAGCTAGCTCTACTCTAAAAGGGGATATTATTACCAATAAAATTTCCATTGAACCAGGTGCTAATATTAGCGGAACTATCAATATGGATAAAGAACAGCTTAATTCCATAACTAAAATTGGTCCTAATGCCAACGTCCAAAAAGAAACAAGCAAATGATTTTATTAAATACTCATCAATGGCTTTCCAGATGGGTATTATTATTTTAGGAAGTACTTATGGCGGCGTGAGGTTGGACAAATATCTCCAATGGAAATTCCCTGTTTTTACTGTTGTTTTTGCAATTTCATCCGTTGGAATTGCTCTTTATCAAGTATTAAAAGGCTTGTCAAACTCAAATAAAAAATAAAAAAAATCAATTCAAAGTAATGGAAAACAATAAATCATTTTATATAAGAGTATTTGGATTGACATTGATTGTAGAAATAGCTTCAATAGCTTGGTGGTTTTTCATGCCCCCTATTTGGGTAACACCTCTTCTTCCTTTTCTACCAATATTTTTTCTTGCCACAACAATACTAATTCATAAAGGCTTTTTAAGTTCACTTAACTTAAATCCTCAGCAATTTGTTACTAGATATATGCTTATTACCACAATTAAACTTTTATCTTTCTTGGCAATTCTGTTTATTTATGCAGTAGCAAATAAAGAAGACGCCTTACCTTTTCTACTAAGTTTCTTTGTTCAATATCTTATATATTCTGCTTTTGAAGCTGTGGAAGCTATTAAGTTGAATAAGAAGAACTAAAGCATATTTTACAACATTAAACTTCGATACATTTTTTATTATAAAGTATTAGTATTATGTATTTTTTACTATTTTAGCAGAATAAATATTTTTTTAACATTTTAAAACAAAACACACATGAGGAAAATTTTATCTCTTTTTCTAGCAGTAGTACTTTTCAGTACTATTAGCTATGCACAATCTTATGTAAATAATGATAGGCTACCTAACATTATTACTAAAGCTAAAGCAAAAACTGTAACAAACTCAAGTAAGACTGTATACATGAGTGAAGATTTTGAAGGCGCCGCCCTACCAACAGGATGGACAGAAACTCACGGAGCAGCTACTACTGGGTGGGAGTTTGGTAACGCATTAGGATCATCATACTGGGTTATTCCTGCACATACTAATTATGCTGCTACTAATGATGATGTATGTAATTGCGACATGTCTGATGTACTTTTATACACTAGCACTGTTGACTTAACAAATGCACCTAATCCTAAATTAAGCTTTGAGTATATTCATAGTACTGCTTATGGTGGAACTGTAAGTATACTTGTTAGCACTAATGGTGGCACTTCTTGGGATACTATTGCTGATGTACCTGGTAACTCAGCGTGGGCTACTAAAGACGTTAGCCTTTTCGCTTATGCTAATAATGCAACTGTAACTATTGGTTTCCATTATAATGACGATGGACAATGGGGTGCTGGTGTTGCTATTGATGACATTACTGTTGTAGACGGACCTACAGTTGCTGATTTAGTAGCTTCTGACAAAGGTTTTGTTGCTGAGTATTTCTCTCAACCTATGGATCAAGCTGTTGCTTTTATGCCAGAAGGTAATGTTTTTAATAATGGTTTTGCTTTATCAGCTGCAACAAACTACACTTTAACTATTGGTACATATACTGATTCTAAAGCAATTACTGTACCTATGGCTAATGGCGCTGACGAAGACTTTACTTTTGCTTCTTATACACCAACTAATGGAACTGTTACTTTCTCATATAATGCAGACTATTCTGTAGATGATAATCCTGCTGATAATATTTACACAAAAGATATACTATTTGGTGGTAACGAACTAAGAAGAGATAACGGAGTTCATGCTGGTAATATTGGCATTGGTTCTGCTGGTGGTGAAATGGGTAATTTATTTACAATTGCTTCTCAAGACACTCTTACTTCTATTAAATTCAAATCTAATGGAGCAGATGGAGATCAAGTGATCGCTATTATAAGAGCTTTTGGTACAGAACCAGGTGCTGACTTAGGACAATCTTTAACTATTACCACTACTGGAGTTGATAGTACTGTATATGAAGCTGACTTTGCTGTACCGGTTATTTTACCTGCAGGTACATATTTTATAGGACTTATTGAAGGTGCTAACAACCTATCATTAGAATATACTACCACTCCTTATGTTGACGGTACTGCATGGGCATACTTTGGTGGTGCTTGGAATGACCTAGGAGCTATGGGTTATAAACACACATATAATATACGTCCTCAATTTATTAATGTTAGCCCTGTTAATGATGATATAGCAATGGTCTCTATAAATATTGATAATGTTACTACTCCAGGGAATATAGATGTTACTGGTACTTTGAGAAATATGAGTAATAACAAAACTTTAACATCTTTTGATATTGTTTATTCTATTGATGGTGGTACTGCAAGTGCTGTTTATAGTGTAAGTGGTCAAAGTTTAGCTCCTGGTACAACATATGACTTTACTCATGATGTTCAATGGGTTGCTAGTGTTGGAGGACAAACTGTTGAAGTAACAATTTCTAACCCTAATGGAATTACTGATGAGAATCCTGTTGATAATGTTATGTCAAAACAAATTCTTGTAGTTGATCAATTATTTACCAAGAATGTAGTTTATGAAGAAGGTACAGGAACATGGTGTGGTTGGTGTGTTAGAGGCTTAGTTGGACTAAACAATATGGCTAATGATATTACAGATGGTACATGGATTGGTATTGGAGTTCATAATGGTGATCCAATGGTTGTTACTGATTATGATGCTGCAATTGGTGGTTTTATTAGTGGATATCCTTCGGGAATAATGGACAGAGTTCCTACTGCTGTTGACCCAGGTCTATTATCTTTACAAACTAATTATAATGAGCATAAAGTAATTCCTACTATTGCAAAAATTGATATTACAGCTAATACTTATGATCCAACTTCACGTAATTGGACTATTGATGTAGCTACAACTTTTGGTGTAGATATCCCAACAGCAGACTACAGAACTTCTCTTATTATTGTTGAGAATGACGTTACTGGTTCTGGCTCTAGTTGGGCACAGGCAAACTACTACTCTGGTGGTACATACGGTGATATGATAGACGCTGACGGAACAAACTATGCTAACTTAACAAACCCAGTACCTGCTGCTGATATGGTTTATAACCATGTTGGTCGTGAACTTGTTGATGGATTTACAGGTTCTGCAAATAGTGTTCCTACTACTATTACTTCTGGTACTGCTAATGCTTTCTCTTACTCAGGTACACTTGATGCTAGCTGGAATGATGAGAATATTTCTTTTGTAGCTTTATTATTAGATAATGCAACTGGACAAATCGTAAATGCAACTGAACTTGAACTTGATGTTGTTGGCATTAACACTGCTAACAATACTAATTACCGTATTTACCCTAATCCTACTACTGGCACGTTCGTTATAGAAGGAGCTGCAAACTCTAAAGTATCTGTTTACAATATGATTGGAGATGTAATTTATACTAATGACAATGCTGAAGAAGTTACTACTATTGACTTATCTTCATTCTCTGCTGGAAATTATATAGTTAAAATCGTTAATAATAACGAGGTTTCTTATCAAAAAATCATTTTGACTAAGTAAACTTAAAATAACATAAATTATTAAGCTCCGATTTCATTTATTGATTTCGGAGCTTTTTTATGTTTTGACTCTTTGTTAAGAATTAACAATTATTAGAAGTGTTTTAATTTATTATCCTTTTCTTTAAAAATTTAATAATTATATTTGCAGCTGATAACACACATAATAATTTAATTAATCTAATAATATGAAACGATTTTACATTTCTTTAATGCTAGTTGCATCAATTAATTTCTTTGCCTCGTCACAGAGTCTTTCTCTTAAAAAATCAGATGATACAAATATTAATAATGGCGATACTATTACACTTACAGATGCTGATGCAACCGTAAGTTTT
>QMPB01000315.1 GCA_003648395.1 Bacteroidota bacterium | reverse complement strand
TATTTTGAATATTCGAATAATTATATAGCGCCAGTTGGAGGATTAAGAGATGACGGTGTTTTTATATATTCATATGGGAACTTGGGAAAATACGAAAATCAAGGTGTTGAAATTAATCTCACTATTCCTATTGGTAAATATATTGTCTGGCAAAATTCAGCAGATATATACCATAGCTCTATGTCGTATGAAAGCATATCAAATAACCTTACAGATTGGAATGGAGAAAGCCAATTAATGTATATAAATCAGAAATTAGACTTAGTAGCAGGACTATTATATCAACGTAACAATAGTAAATACATAAACTTACAAGGATACAAGAATCAAGAAAACGATTGGTGGGGTTTAATGATACAAAAACCCTTTTTTAATAAGAAGTTAAATGTAATGCTAATGGCTTTTCTACCAATAGATTTTGGAGCAAATTATAATCAAGTAACCTACATAGAGACTCTAGGCTATAGCCAAAGTACAACTGTTGATATTAGTGTATTGAAACAACTATTTTTAATTCAATTAAGCTACAGATTTCATAAAGGGAAGACAATATCAACCATAAAAAAAGACATTGACAAGGAAAATATGGGAGGGCATAAATCTATATTCTAAATGAAATATAATGCCGTTTTAAACTAACTCCAAGAAAGCTCTACAGAGAACATTTTTGAATATTTTGGTTTTACAATATCAAATTTTACATTTTTACAATTTGCCAACTCCAAAGCTCTCATACACCAACCAATAGTTCTATAATCAAACAATTCGTTCGTGGTAAATACTCGGGTACAGCTTAAAACTAAAGATTTTTTCTTAACATCATCAATCTTCACTTCTGTATTGCTGAAATAAACGGATATTATTCTTTTTGATGCACGCATTAAAGCCTGGGGAGTAGCAATCATCAGGAATACTTTATAAACGCCTTTCAAACCATAATTTGCACTAAAACGACCTACCTCAAGACCCGTTGTTCTCTCGTCGCCATTATAAAATCTTTCTGCAATATGCTTTAATGGATAATAATAAGCATCTTCAACAGAATACCACTCTGTAGCACTAATCGATTTTGTGTAGATACTATTAGATTTAGTCGGTAGCGAATTCACCCATGCTTTATATTGGCTTTTATGATTTGTCTCCACATAAGCTTTTGTTGATATTACACCTGTACCTTTAACATTGATATTATTCATTTTAACTATTTTTTATTCCTCTTTTCGTAATGTTCAAATACTCTGAGCGTATATATTATTATATAACACTCATGATTATAATAATTATAAAACACATAAGAGAATGATTAAAATATTGTTATGTGACTCCATCTACCTGTTAGCAGACTGGTATCACTAAATTAATAAAATTAAACATATGAATAAAATTAAACATATGAAAAAAGAATTTATTATTTTATTTTTCGTATCAAAGATACATCTTTTTATTATAAAATAGCAAACTGTATTAATATAGATATTCTTTTTCTCATTAATAAATAATTAAATACTTGTCTTTACTTATATTTGCCCTCCCAAATATTACTCTATGATTATAACTATATCAAAACTACTAAATATTAAAGAATCTTCCGTAAAAGGATGTATTCAATTACTTGACGAAGGAGCTGGAGTTCCTTTTATAGCACGCTATAGAAAAGAAATGACAGGCGGACTTGATGAAGTTGAAATTGCTGATATTAAAGAAGCTCAACATAAATATATTGAACTTGAAAAACGTAAGAAATATGTTCTTGAAAGCATTGATAAACAAGGTAAACTAAATGATCGTCTTAAACAGTTAATCAATTTCACTTCTGATATTAATGAAATAGAAGACATTTATCTTCCTTTTAAGCCAAAACGCAAAACCAAAGCTTCAGTCGCTAAAGAAAAAGGCTTAGAACCCCTTGCTAAAATGATAATGGCACAGAATCTTCCTGATTTCTATTTTAAAGCCGAACAGTTTACCAAGCATGAAGATATACTTGATGCAGATGATGCTATTTCTGGCGCTTTAGACATTATTGCTGAGTGGATTAGCGAAAGGGCTGTTGTACGTAAAAGTTTGAGATATGCATGGCAAAGAAACGCAATTATTTCTTCCAAAAAAAATACAAAAGTAGAGGATGAAAATCAACATTATGTTCCTTATTATAAGTCTTCGGAAGAATTAAGAAAAATTCCTAGCCATAGAATATTAGCTCTTTTTAGAGGAGAGAAGGAGGGAATATTAAAACTTAAACTTTCTATGGACGAAAGAGATGCTCTTTCTCTAATTGAAAAATACATTATCAAAGAAGATTCTGTATGTGAAGAAGAAATTAGAACCGCCATAAAAGACAGTTACAAACGATTATTATCAAGTTCTTTGGAAACAGAGTTTAGAAACAGTCTCAAAGAAAAAGCTGATGAAAAAGCCATAGAAGTATTTGCAGAAAATCTTCGTCAATTGCTTATGACAAGTCCTATGGGGCAAAAAGTT
The DNA here is from genome assembly GCA_003648395.1 of Bacteroidota bacterium. The sequence continues at coordinate 3,489 of QMPB01000315.1, read as the reverse complement.
ACACTAGCCATTGACCCCGGATTTAAGAGTGGTTGCAAAGTAGTAATTCTAGATGCACAGGGTAAACTTCTTCACAATGAAAACATCTACCCACATCCTCCTCAAAGAGAGGCAAAACTTGCCAAGAAAAAACTCAGTAGTCTAGTAAAGATGTATGCTGTAGAAGCCATAGCCATAGGAAATGGAACAGCAGGTAGAGAAACGGAACGGCTGGTTGCAAGTATACAATTTGACAGAAAACTAAATGCCGTAATGGTAAACGAAAATGGCGCTTCAATTTATTCTGCAAGTGCTTTGGCGAGAGCAGAATTCCCTGATTATGATGTAACAGTTAGAGGTTCTGTTTCTATTGGTCGTAGACTGATGGATCCTCTTTCTGAGTTAGTAAAAATTGATCCAAAATCAATAGGAGTAGGACAATATCAGCATGATGTTGACCAAAAGAAACTGCAAGCTAAACTTCAAGATGTTGTTGTAAGTGCTGTGAATAAAGTTGGTGTTGAGCTAAATACGGCAAGTAAAGAATTGCTGCAATATATTGTTAGTATTGGACCAAATTTAGCAGCAAAAATTATAGAATACAGAAATGAGAATGGTGCTTTTAAAAGCAGAAAGCAACTTATGAAAGTAAACAGTTTTGGCGCTAAAGCATTTGAACAAGCTACCGGTTTTATTAGAATAAAAGACGCAATAAATCCTTTGGATAATACTGCTGTTCATCCAGAGTCATATTTTATTGTTGAGAAAATGGCAAAAACTTTAAATGTTAGCATTAGCGAACTCATTAGTAATGATGAACTTCTCAAATCCATAAGTGCCGAAGATTTTATTAACGATAAAGTTGGTCTATTTACGGTAAAAGATATTATTACTGAACTTCAGAAACCAAATAGAGACCCAAGGGAAAGAATTGAATTTTTTGAATTTGACAATAGTGTGCAAAAGGCTAGCGATTTAAAAGAAGGAATGATATTGCCTGGAATAATTACAAATATTACTGCTTTTGGAGCTTTCGTAGATGTGGGAGTACATCAAGATGGGCTTGTACATATTAGCCAATTGGCAAATAAATTTATTAGTAACCCTCATGAATTTGTAAAATTAAATCAAAAGGTTAAGGTAAAAGTAGTATCTGTAGATTTAGACAGAAAGAGGATACAATTTAGTATGAAGGATGTATGATAAACTGATTACTCAAGATATATATAAACAAATAAGCCCTTTTGAAACAAATTCAAAAGGGCTTATTTAATATTTATTTAGATATTATCTAACTTGAAACCTTTTCTAGTTTCTTCATTACTGAGAAAATAAAACCTGCAGCAATAAGTGTAAGAATAATAAATACCGACCAAACTTGCCAAATTGCAACACGCTCATATAAATAACTTCCAACCCAAAGCATTTGATTACCCAGTGCTGTTGCACCTAACCAACCACCTTGCATTAAACCTTGATATTTTGGAGGAGAAACTTTTGAAACAAATGAGATCCCCATAGGACTCAAGAAAAGCTCAGCAATAGTCATAGTGAAGTATGTACCAATTAACCAACCCACACCAACTCTAGAAGATTCTGGAGTTAAGTCTTTAAATGGTTCTAAACCTAATGAGCCAATAAGTAGAATTGTAAAAGCTATAGCTGTAATTACCATACCCATACCAATTTTTCGAGGAGCAGAAGGTTCTTTACCTCTTTTATTTAACCATGCAAATATTCCAAGAATTATTGGAGTAAGAATTACAATAAATGAAGGATTAAAAGGTTGGAATAATTCTGGTGAGAAAGGAGTAGATTCAGCAAATGTAGTATACATATAATATGCAGCTCCTACACCACCAATTGTTACAAAAGCACCAATAATTTTACTCATGCTGCTTGCTTCTTTCTTAATTAAAGTAAGGAAGCCAAAGAAACCAATAATAATAGCCGTTAAAGACCATACATTAAAGAATAAATTAGCATCAGGACCAACTTCTTGCACTGTATAATCTCTTGCAAAGAGACTCATTGTAAGTCCATTTTGATGGAAAGCCATCCAGAAGAATATCACAACACCAAACACAAGAAATAATGCAGTCATACGTTGTTTTGTTTCTTCTTTTGACATTTCAACAACAGGTTCTCCACTTTCTTCAGCTTTCTTAACATCAGGAAGCATTCCTTTAAATATCATATATACAACAAAAGAAAATACCATTGTAACACCTGCTGCAGCAAATGCATAATTAAAACCAGTGCCATATGCACTTAAATAATCTGTTGCAAAAGCTGTTAAATCAGCAACTGAATGTCCACTAACCTTATCTGCAAGCATTTGAAAATCTACTGATTCCGTTGCATTTAATGAGCCTTCTTGAAATTTATGAATTAAAGATGGTAATAAATCATTTCTTTGATAACCTTGTTTTTCGATAAACCAACGAATAATTCCAGAAGCAGCATGAGGAGCATAAAGTGCACCAACATTAATACCCATATAGAATACACTAAAAGCAGAATCACGTAAATGACTATATTTAGGCTCATCATATAATTGACCAACTACTGCTTGTAAGTTTCCTTTAAATAAACCATTACCAAAAGCAATAGTAAATAAAGCAACTAAAGTAAAAATAAGGCCAAAACCAGGTATTGACATAAGAACATAGCCCGCAAGCATTGTTATCATTCCCACCATTATTACTCCTTTATAATTTTTGGTTCTGTCGGCAACTAAACCACCAACCAAGGCAAGTCCATAAATTAAACCATAAAATACACTGTAAATAATTCCCGCATTGGTGCCACTAAGACCATATTTAGCCGTTAAATAGTACACCAATACACCCATCATTGTATAGAACCCAAAGCGCTCTCCCATATTGGCAAAGAATGCTACATAAAGTCCTTTAGGATGTCCTTTAAACATAATATAAAATATTGATTAATAATTAGATTTGTATGCAAAAATTTAATGAGGACAAATATATGAAAAAAGAGATTTGAAAAATATAATATTTAAACATCGGTCTTCGATACAATTTTAAACAGAAATCACTCTAACGACTATATAATGCTTAATTGTTGATTTGTTCCCGATTTCTCGGGATAAATTGTTGATTTGTTCCCGATTTCTCGGGATAAATTGTTGATTTGTTGATTTCTCATAATCCTAAATTTATTGACTTTTATAGTCAACCTATTTCAGGACAAGTCAAATTCATAACTCATATTCCTAATTCTTAAGTTTCCTTCCTCAAAAAAAACTCTCAGTAATGTCGCTACCGTAAATCGGTCATTCCTGACCGATTATTTATTGAAACAAAAATCACTCAGTCTGACGAAGAAAATCCCTCAGGTCTGACGATTCCAAATCCCTAATTCCTAATCCCCAATCCCCCACAACCTATTGTTTAATGAATTTCCCACTATAAACCACCTCTCCATCAGACTCCAATCTAATAAAATAAACACCAGATTTTAATTCTCTAATATCAACCCGATACT
>QMPB01000314.1 GCA_003648395.1 Bacteroidota bacterium | reverse complement strand
GGCGCGTATAATGGGTATTCCAATAATTATTAGCACTGATGCCCACTCAACTTCAGAGCTTTTATCCTATTATAAAGAGGCTACAATTATGGCAATGGAAGCCGGCTATGAAACAATATCTTTTTATAAGAACAATAAATGGGAACAAATTCCATTATTATTATAATATTTTTGGTGTAACAAAAATGTATTTCAATCGTCAAAAGGAAATTATAGATATAATTTGAAATTAAAACATGATTATGAAAATTAGAGAAATATTATTCGCTTTTATAGCATTGGTACTTATAATGTCATCATGCTCAACTGATAAGCCAGAGGATTTAAAACACATCCCTGATGATGCGAGTTTTGTGTTTACAATGAATCCTAGTGAGCTACTTAATAAAAGTGGTACAGAAGAGTTTACAGCAACAGAATTATATAAAAAGATAACCGAAAGAGCGTCATATGATTCAATTGATAGGGACTATGATCGTGTTATGGAATTTGATTATATATTTCAAAACCCCAAAGAAAGCGGTATTGATTTCGAAAAGCAGTTTTTTGTTTATGGTGTCTCTAATAGGAATGGGTGGTATAGAGCCCTAGCAATAAATTTTGGCATATCAGATTCTAAGAAATTTGTAGCAATGTTGAAGAAAGCAACAGAAGAAAATATGGACTCTTTAGAATTTGTTGAAACAGAAGAGTATAATTATTTGATTTCTAATAAAATGGATAACAGAAAAATAATTGCATGGAATAATTCTACTGCAATTATTTATTCAATAACCAAAGGCTATAGAGGAAAAGATTTATTGATAGAGCGAGCTGAAGGTCTTATAAATCTTAAGCTGAGTAACTCCATTGCTACTAACAAATCTTTTGTAGAATTTTATGAGAATAGGAAGGATATTAACATATGGTTTAATAGTGATTTTGTACTTAACAGTATTCCTAATCAATTTAAAACCGTGGTAGCAACGCAGTTGCCAATTAATCCTAAAGGGATAGAATACTATTATTATGTTAGTTTTGATAAAGGACGAGTTATTGCGGAATCGCAACTTATACTTCCTGAAGAGCTAAAAGATTTAATAGAGGAGTATAAAATAATAAAGGATGATTTTGATAATGATATATTAAAATATATTCCAAATGAGAGCTTTGCGAATTTTTCAGTTGCAGTGAATGCTCACGAGTTATATCGTATGATTAAAGATTTATACAAAGAGCGACAAGTGAATATTGATGGAGTAGAGAGCATGGCAGAGGTCTCAATGGATATTGATATAGAAAGAATTTTTTCTGCAATTAATGGTGAAGTTGTATTTAATATTCATCATATAGAAGTAAAAAAAGACAGCGCTGGCTGTGGTAGCCCTGTTGATGTAAAAGCGTCATTACTTCTTAAATTGGATAATGATGAGCTTTATAAAGGCTTTTTAAAGATATTTGAAGACAACGAAAAAGAAATGATAGATGGTTATTATTCAATATTGGATGATAGCAGCAGATTATATGCTTCTATGGTTAATAATATTATGCTAATAACAAATGATAAAGAAGTTATTATAAACTTTGTGGCAGAAAAGGCATTGTCCAAATCGCTTAAAGATTCTGATATTGCAAAATATCTGGAAAACTATGCTTTATTTGCTCAACTTAATTTGGATTATTCGGAATATGATAGCCAAATTCAAGAGTATTATAATGAGCGGTATTTCAGTTATGATAAAGCTGGAATGAAAAATAAATTAAAAGAAATCCGTATAGAACCTACTGATTCTTATCATTCTAGAATAATTATTGAGTTTAAGGATAAAGAGAGAAATAGCCTTGAAGTAATGCTAAATTAAAGAGATACTATTCCCATAATATAATAGACGAGCAATTGATTTTATTATCAGTTGCTCGTTTTAGTTCATGATAATACTTTTTGTTTTCAATAATATTGGTATGTAGATGTAATTTATCATTGAACTGAGCTTCTGTTTTAAAATTTATATCTATTGTTTTAAGCCTGTTAGTTTTATGGAATTCGGGGCTATATGAGTTTAATAATAGTTGAATATATTTTGTATTATTCATATGACCAACCATATCTAAATCAGAATACTGAACAGTATAATCCACTATAGATCCCTCGATAATTTTATTTCTAATATTTGCAACTTCGTTTGTTGCCTTTTTATCGGGGTGCATTTCTACAGTAATTCCCATTCTATCAACTATCTGCGGGCGTCGTATATTAGTATCAAAAAGTATCCACTTTGTGCTTGCGCTTAATAGTGTGTTACCATCTTTATCGTACCAGCTAAAATCTCGTCTTGATATAAATTTATCATTTTCAACAACCCACGACTTAATTAATACTTCTTCTTCCCATTTTGGTAATCTCTCAATTTCTATTCTAATACCAGAAAGAATCCACGCCATATTTTTAAGAACAAACTGGCGATAACCAAATCCCATATTATTGGAATGATCACCTGCTACTTCCTGTAGGTATTCGCTAATGCTAGTTGTGGTAATGAAGTTATTTTGATCTACATCAAAAGAACGAACTTTGAATTTATATTCCCAAATACCGTTATTTTCCATTATATTACTGTTAAGAAAGACATTTCAATTTTTTTCTATAAAAAAACACCTGAAATATATATTTCAGGTGTTTTTTAATGTTTTATTTAGAATGGAAGATCATCTTCGGGTTCATTAGTATTTGTTACAGGAGGTGTTGCTGCCTGTTTAGTGTCGTCTTGAGCTTGATTTGCTTGAGCTTGTGGCTGAGCTGGAGCATCAGATGCGCTTGGGCTAGGAGGAAAGTTTCCTCCACCTTCACTTTTGTCCAATAATAAAGTTTTATCACCAACAATTTCAGTAGTATATCTAGTAATATTATCCTTATCAGTCCAAGAGCGAGTACGCAAACTGCCCTCAATATATACCTTACTGCCTTTCTTCATTTTTTCAGCTTTTTCAGCCAACCAACGCCATAGTACAACGCGATGCCATTCTGTTTGCTCTTGCCATGCTCCTGCTTTATCCTTATACGATTCAGTAGTTGCAATGCTTAGTGTTGCTACTTTTGTGCCATTTTCTAATGAACGAATTTCTGGGTCAGCCCCAAGATTTCCTAAAACTATTACTTTATTAATTCCTGCCATTTTTATTGTTTTTAAAATTCTAAAATTATTGCTACAAATTTAATGAATCTAATCTTTACTTTAATTATTACTTATTCACAAAATTTGAATTTATCTAAAATGCATGATACTTACTATCAATAGTAGTTTTATATATTTTATGACAACATACCTATATTGAATAAGCAACCTATTTATTATTTTGCCATTCACTAATTCTTTTTAGTTTCTCGAGGCCTCTTTTAACAGATTTTGTTTGTCCAAAGTTTAAAGTTAGTTTTTGCTTATTTTCTTTCATGCTTAATTGTGATGGATTATTCTGAATATAATTCAACAATCTCGAGAAAACTTTTCCAGAGTAATATTCTGATTCCTGTTGATATACTAACCAAGCAATCATCTTGCTGTTTTTAATTACGACTTTCTCTAATCCAAGATCTTTAGCCACCCATCGTAATCTTAAACTATCTATTAATCGTTCAAGTTCGTTTGGAATAGGGCCAAATCTATCAATTATTTCTATGGAAAACTTATCAATATCATCTTCATTTTCGCAGGCTTCAAGTTTCTTATAAAATATTAAGCGCTCGGCTGTTTGCTGAATATATGTATCTGGGATAAGGATATGCAAATCAGACTCAAATCGGGTATCTTTAACAAAAACCTTCTTTTTCTTTTTATTCTCTTCCTTAAAAACATCAGCAAATTCATTCTCTTTAAGCTCGGCAATAGTTTCGTCCATTATTTGGTGAAACATCTCAAAACCAATCTCAGAAATAAAGCCACTTTGCTCGCCACCAAGAATATTCCCTGCACCTCTAATATCCAAATCGCGCATTGCAATATTGAATCCTGAACCTAAATCTGAGAATTCTTCAATTGCTTGAAGTCGTTTGCGCGATTCAGGAGTTAGAGAAGATATTGGGGGAGCTAGCATATAGCAGAAGGCCTTTTTATTGGTTCGCCCAACGCGTCCACGTAATTGATGTAAATCGCTAAGTCCATAATTTTGAGCGTCATATATTATCATTGTATTTGCATTGGGAATATCTAAGCCCGATTCTACAATAGTTGTCGCAACAAGCACATCATAATCTCCTGCCACAAAATCCATCATTGTTTTCTCTAGTTTTCGCCCCTCCATTTGTCCATGGCCAACGCATACCCTAGCCGTAGGAACAAGCTTTTCTATTAGCAAAGCAATTTCATGGATATTCTTTATACGATTGTTTATTACATATACTTGCCCTCGTCGCGAAATTTCATATTGTATAGCATCACGAATTACGTCTTCGTTAATTGACTGCAAAACAGTTTGTACAGGATATCTATTGGGAGGAGGTGTATTAATAATACTCATATCTCGTGCCCCCATTAGCGAAAACTGTAATGTTCGTGGTATTGGCGTTGCCGTTAATGTAAGAGTATCAATATTTAATTTTATATTTTTGAGTTTCTCTTTTATGGCTACTCCAAATTTCTGCTCTTCATCAATAATAAGTAAGCCTAAATCTTTAAAATGGATATCTTTGCTAACTATCCTATGGGTACCAATAAGTATATCCACTTTACCGTCTTCTAAATCTTTAAGAGTTTGTTTTTGCTGCTTAGTAGATCTAAACCTGTTTATATAATCAACTCTTACAGGCATCTCTTTAAGCCTATTCCTAAAAGTATGATAATGCTGTAAAGCCAGTACTGTTGTAGGAACAAGTATTGCTACTTGCTTACTATCAGCCACCGCCTTGAACGCTGCTCTAATTGCAATTTCTGTTTTACCAAAACCCACATCACCACAAATAAGCCGATCCATTGGCGAGTCACTTTCCATATCCTGTTTAAAATCTGCAGTAGCCTTTACTTGGTCAGGAGTGTCTTCAAAAAAGAAACTTGCCTCCAACTCTCTTTGTAAGTATGAATCCTCTTCAAAAGCATATCCTTTTACAGCTTTTCGTTTTGCATAAAGGCTTATTAGTTCTTTAGCAATATCCTTAACTCTACTTTTAGTTTTTGCTTTAAGTTTTGCCCATGCGCGTGAGCCTAGTTTACTAAGCCTAGGCTCAATTCCATCTTTACTTACAAATTTAGAAACTCTATGCAAAGCGTGTATGCTTACATATATTAAGTCATTATTCTGAAAATGTAATCGAATAGCCTCCTGCTCCTTGCCGTTATTATTAATCTTTTCGAGCCCTCCAAAGCGTGCAACCCCATGGTCTACATGAGTAACGTAATCACCGGGCTGTAGATTATAGATTTCCTTTAGCGTAATGGCTTCCTTATTGGTAAATCGCTCTTTGAGTTTAAAACGATGATACCTTTCAAAAATCTGATGATCAGTATAACATGCAATTTTAGCGCGCTTATCTATAAAACCATTTTGTAAACTTAATAATATTGGCTGCCATTTTATGGCAATAGGAGTATTTTCATCAGCAGCCATATCTTCAAAAATCTGCTCAATACGCTTAATCTGATTCTCTTGGTCGGCAACAATAAAATTGCTAATACCTTCAGCACTATTTTGTTGTAGATTGTCTATAAGTAAGTCGAACTTTTTATTGAAAGGCGGTTGCGGTGCCATATCAAAACTAAATATATTAGAATCTTCGTAGCAACAGCTTCTTTCAGCCAATTCAATAGTTAAATGCTTATCAAGGCCTTTCTTAAAAATATGAGAATTAGTGAAAAGTTCTTTAGGCTCTAATTGTGCGACCTCTCCTTCAAGTTCATGGAATGATTTATATGCTTTAGAATAAAATTTATCAATTATATCGAAAATATAATTAAAATCTTTTGCCCAAATACGTGTATTTGGAGGCAGAAAGCTTAATATATCACTTCTTCGCT
>QMPB01000313.1 GCA_003648395.1 Bacteroidota bacterium | reverse complement strand
AATTATGGGCCCGTAGCTCAGCCTGGTTAGAGCGCACGGCTGATAACCGTGAGGTCGGGGGTCCGAATCCCCCCGGGCCCATATATTGATACTATATTTCTACCCGCGGGGGTAGCCAAGCCTGGCCAAGGGTCAGAGTCACTGTGCCAAAGGAGCGGGACTTAAGATCTCGGGATAAGATATCCCGTCCCGCAGGGGTTCCCGGGTTCAAATCCCGGCCCCCGCATTTATTTATTTTTAGTGGAATTATGTTGATATATAGACTTTAATTTTGCTAAAATATCTATAAGCTTATGAATTGTATTTACTTTAGATTCGAGATCTTGGGGTTTTATTTCCGTGAGTAAATTTGATATTATATTAAGAATCCTATTTTCAATATTTAATAAAATATTAGGTATCTCATTGGAAGAAGGTAATGTTTTTTCTGGAGTAGACGTTTTAGGTTCTTTTTCTTTAGTCTCAAAATAACATTTCGGGCAAACAATTTTTTCGTTTATTTTAAATAGGGGGCTTCCACACTTCTCACAAGCTTCACTAAGCATTATACCTCCATGTTGGAGAAGGTATGCCATTCTTTTGATAACGGTTTCTTCCTCGCTATTTTTCATTAAATTCACCAAATTATCAATATCATCAAATCAAATATAATATTTCACGAAAATAAGTAAGAAGGTACAAGAAATTATTTATTATCTATTAAGTGGTTCTAAAATGGATATTATTTGCCAAATTCTTGTTCTAGCATGTATTGGGCAATTAGGATCGCTTGCTGCCTCATCAAGTAGACTAATAGCATTTGATGCTCTTAAGGCATATGATTTTTCCTTGTCACTGAGAATTTCTATGGCATTATTTGCAATCCTTCTAATATTTCTAGGGACAGAAGTATCCTCTGCAACCATTCTCAGTAAATTATTTGCCATTTCAATTTTTTCTTCTGGATTATCACTTGACATTTATATATACCCCCTTATAACTGATAAGATATTTCACACAATTCATATAAACTAAGTTAATATCTCTATGTTTTTTAGTACATTTTAATTTTTAATGTTTATGTTTTTAAGCAAATTTCGTATTAGAGGTAGAGGTAAATTCTTTATATTCCTCCTCGAATCCTCACAATTCTCCTCTGATCCATTACAGTCCAATATTCTACTTGTATTCCTGATTCTAATTTTTCTTTAACTTCTTCATCCTCAGGGTAGGGTACCTCGAAAATTTCATTAGTTTCCAAATCCATTATCTGAACACTATCTGGTAATTTTGCGGTAACAATTGCTGTTCTTTTTTCAATTATTGGCACCTCTACTTTTGCATCTGTTGGTACCACAAACCCTCTTTTACTATTATCGAATATTCCTATCGCAACAACTCTAACTTTTGCTGAGCCATGTTTTCCAGGTTTTGACTTTTCAACGCTTATAACTCGGCACGCTACACCGTCAATAATTACATAACTACCTTTCTTTAATTCACCAGCTTCTACTATTTTGACAGACATTAAGACACCTCATAAGTTATTATGAGTTCATAATAGTTGATGTATTTTTAGATAGACACTATATATTCTTTTTTATAACATTAGAGAATTTGTAGTCTTTTAAAAACATATTCTTATTTTATTTTTAAAGCAAAAAAGGTGTTGTTATTGGCTAAAAATAAGTTGATTCTTAAAACTACCTTAATAAGCGTATTTATAATGTTGATAATATTCTTACTGTTATCAATGTCAAATAAAAATAATGTTCAGAATGTAATGGCATTAGAAAGTTCAATTATTAGAACTAATAGAGGTAAAACTATTTTACTTTATGCTACGCTTGTTGATAATGATGGTTTACCAATTCCAAATCAAACAATTAAATTTTTTGACGAAACAAATAATATTTTTTTAGGAGAGAATATTACGAATTCAGAAGGGGTTGCAATTCTTTATTGGACAATTCCTAGAAATTATTCTTTAGGTATAATAAAGATTAATGCGACATATGAGGGAAGCCTTAAAGAGTTTTATTTACCATCATCGTCTACTTATCTTATTGAAATATTTTCTCCACTTGCTATAATTTATAATGTAACGGACTCTACTTTAGATAAAAACGACCATGTAGTAGCTCCTGGAGACGTAGTGTATGTTAGTTTTGTTATTTATGATGATAATTTAAATGTTGTTCCTAATATCACAGTAATACTTTATGATGAGGAAAATAATACCTTTTTAAAAACAAAAACCGATAATTGTGGCAAAGGTAATTTTACAATTAATATCTCAGAAGACATAAGGGAAAACGTAATTACATTTATATTGAAAACTAATGCTACTGAAAATTATTATGATGATACTATTGTAACATTTAATATTTATGTACGAAAAATAGAAAGTAGTTTTTCACAAGTATCCGTAAACAACTTAATATGTTTTATTAATACTGTAACATGCATTTCGGGAAGGCTTATAGATGAGGTTGGGAATCCCATTAATAATGCTTTTATATATTTAAGAAATGAGTTTAATGACAATTTACTCATAAACAAGACTAACACTAATGGTTATTTTGAATTTGATTTTAATATCTCCTCTTTCTTCACAACTGTTGGTGAAAAAAAGCTTGTACTTTATTACAACGGTAATGAAAAGTATAGCTCAGCGTATTATACCTTAAATATTGTGGTACGGAATAAAATTTTCATAGAGTTGAACATAGTAAATGAAACAAACATGCTCGTAGGAGAGAATCTAAGTCTTTCTTTTACCATTAAGGATTTATTATATAGGCCACAACCAAATGTAAAAATTAAAATAAGCATGTATGATAGCTCTCAAGCTACGATTATAACTCAGTTAACAAACAAATCAGGACATGCTTTTTGTCAATTGACTATATTACCTCCTAAAGGGCTGCTAACTATTTTTATAACGGCTCATGTTTTAGCTAACGGTGAATTTTATGATTGTGAGAATAACAATACAAAAATTGTAATTTATAAGTATGATTATCCTGAAGTTATTATAGAAAGACCTAATATGGACACCATTTATGCAATTGGAGATAAAGTAAACTTTAAAATATTTATATTATATAATGGGTGCTCAATTGCAAATCAAGAGGTAATGGTTTTTAGTGGTAAAGATATGATATTTTCTGGGAAAACAGATGAAGACGGCTACTTATCATTTAACTATACTTTAGATGAGTCTTTTAAAAGAAAGTTTAACTTCGAGAATAGTACTAAAGTTATTATTTACCCATTTAGGATCATAATAAACAATAATACAGAAGAGCTCATATATGGAAAAGAAGTGCAAACTAGAATAAGAGTAAATCTTAGATACAGATCTACGATTTCAGTATTTACTATTGAAGAAGAGGATGAAATCTTATTAAATATATCCCTACTGAATGTATTAAATAGGTCTCTAATTCCATTCAGAGAGCTTCTTATATACTTTAATGAAACCCTTAAGAAGTATTATACCAATGAATTAGGTTATTTAGTAGTTAATATTTCAAGAGAAGATTATAACTACACAATTGCAGTTAGAATAATATTTAACGGTGACTCTTTTTACACAGCTGCTGAATATTTTGATATATTTGAAATTATAGAAAACAAAGATACATATAATAAATTATATAATAATAAAGAAGATAAATCAATCCCAATTTCTTATCTTATAATTTCAGTTCCTGTTTCACTAAGTATAATTTTCTATTTCTTAATTCGCAAAAGACAATTAACATACGCGAATAGAAGCCCTATCTTTGAGTTTTATTTTATAAAAAAGAGAATATCGAGGTGGAATATATGCTACCATTAGATATTTTAGTGAAGAATATGTCTGTAAGAAGAGTTATTATATTCTTCTTCATATTTATTGTTATCTTATTTTTATCTTATCCTGAATCAATTATCATATCTACTGAAGAAGAGGAGTATGCATATATTTATGATTTTTATGTATCTAACACTACAATCCCGGTTGGGGCGACTTTAAATATTTCAATGGAATATTTCCTAAATTATAATCCCGAAACTTCTGATGGATTTGCTAGTATTATTATTACGAAAAATGGATACACACTTATGGAACGCTATAATTATGAAATGGGGCATGTCTTGTGGACGGAGAAATATATAATAGATCCTACTACCTTTTCTCCTGGATCTAATGGAACTACTATAACCGTCAGTGGGTTTGTAACGATTATAGGCTCCTCCTATTATCAAGAGAGCAGAGAAATAGATGTACTTATTAAACGAGCTGAGCCTATGTTAATTGAAATGAATTACTCTAATACTATCCTTTATAATCAAAGTTTCTGGATTTCAGCTATTGTTGTAAATTCCTACAATACATCATATACATTATCGAATGTCCAGCTACGTTTAATAATAAAAAATACTACGAGTGATGTTTACAACTCTACAGCTGTTACTGATGAGCAGGGGTTTTTCTATTTCTCAGACACGAGCAGTAATCTAATAGTTGGAAATTACACACTTGAAATAATATTTGAAGGAAATGAAGACTACTTGCCATTTAATATATCCTTACCCTTAGTTGTATGTAATCGTACTTCAGATCTCAATGTTTATTTAACCAATGAAACTGTATATGCTTCAAATATGGAATATGGGTTCTTGTCTGAGATAAACATAACAGTATCCTATATCGATGTTGAATCAAATTTACCACTAAAAAATTACGCTATAGAATGCTACTTAAATGGAACATTAGTATATTATAATTCATCAATAGTTAGTGAAAATTATTCATTTATAATTATTGCACCAGAGACCCCTGGAAAATATATATTAGAAATTTGTGCAACTAAGCAAAATTATATATACTCAAGAAAAAAAATAGCCATCCTTGTATTGCCAAGAGAGTTATTAATATTAAATATGAGTATAAATAAAGTATATTTCCGCGGGGAAAATACATCATATCCCATATACATAGGTATCGAAAATGAATTAAAATTCACAATAATGGATAAGCTCTCACTATGTCCCATAGTTAATACCAGTAAATTATCATTTGAATTATCGATACTTAACTCGAACTCTAATACATGTGTAATACATGCTAAGATAATATCAAGCGGATTTTTAGCTGATAATACTACTTACTTAATGTTCTTATTACCAATAAATATCATAGCTATGAATAATGTTTCATTGCTTCTTACTGTAAGAGTTAATTCCCTATCCTATAAAGAGTTGCAAACATTATTTAAAAATCTTAATTTAACAATTTTCCAAGAGGCTCTTTATGAGCTTAGTATTAGCTCCTTAGATGTTATAAGTGGTGAATTTTTTAATGCAAGTTTAAGTTTAAACATTTTTGGAGAAACGCTAAATGATACATTATCTTTGTATATATACATAGATAATATTAGGTATCTGTCAGAGGAATTTAAGATACCCCTAAATTTGACAATTCCAATAAATATAAATACTGAGGGTCTCACGAGAGGAGAGCATACTTTGGGTATTTCCTTATACTACATGTCCGAAAACATTAACAAATTGCTAGCAGATATCCTAGTACATTTCTATGTATGGGATTGTACGAAAACAAACTTAATGATAATAATATTAGACTAGTTTTTATTTTATTCTATTTTCAGATAAATAATTATAGCATAACTTAATTAACGAATGAGTCAGAGCACGTTATTTGTCAGCTGACCGCAAAACTTCTTATCTGCATATTTCATTTACTATTATAATTATTATATAAATTATATATATTATTATTTTTTATATCTTTAATTGTAAATTCTTATATAGCTTTGATAATCTTACACCTTTTTTTCCAAATCTCTTCAGCATTGTTTTCATTTGGCGATATTGTTTTAATAATTCTTTTACATCTCTAGGTGTAGTGCCGGATCCTCTAGCAATTCGATTAACTCTAGAGCTATCAATTATTTGTGGGTTAGCTAATTCATCAAAAGTCATTGATT
>QMPB01000312.1 GCA_003648395.1 Bacteroidota bacterium | reverse complement strand
TTTATGGCATTAGCAGCTGTATTATTGTATGTTACTTTCTTACTATATTTAAAAATTAAGAACAAACTATTAAAAATAGCTCTCCCTATTGTTATTCTTGCTTTTTCAGGATATGCTATATCTCAGAACTATAGAATGCAAATTATGTTTAAGTCCCTAGTTGAAATAGTTAGAACTGGAGATTCAAAATCTAATTCTACTGGTGCAAGATTCGAAATTTGGAAAGCAACTTTAAATGTAGTTGGTAAAAACCCACTACTTGGCGTAGGTGCTGGCGATATTAAGCCTGAGCTATATAAAGAATATGATAAAATAAAAACAAACACTGAAGAAGTAGAAGAAAACCATTATAATGTTCACAATCAGTTTCTAGAAACTATGCTTGGACAAGGTTTAATTGGTTTTGGGCTATTACTATATATACTTTTTGTAGCATTACAGCAGGCTTATCAAAACAAAGATCATCTTTTAGCTTTATTTATAATAATTATTGCAGTAAATTTCTTTCCAGAATCAATGCTGAACCAACAAGCTGGTGTTATATTCTTTGCTTTTTTCTATTATCTAATGACTCTAGCTCTTTACAATAAGATTGATAGAAAACACAGTGATAATTAATTTTTTCAAGCTAAACAATTTT
Organism: Bacteroidota bacterium; assembly: GCA_003648395.1. The sequence goes on along the minus strand of QMPB01000312.1, from coordinate 5,342 downwards.
AATATCCTTCTTTAGAACTCACTCAAATTAATATATAACAGTATAACCTACACTTACTTGAAAAGATCTATTATAAATCTTAGGTTCTCCATCAGTAGCACGAAATACATCTTTGGTTCCTGCTTCGTATCTAAAATCAAAATTAATTCCATTAGCAACTAATCCAATACCAAATGCATAACTCAAATCCTCTTTTGCAGGTGTTTGTTTTATTGCAAAATCTTCTTCAGTTGAATTACCTTTATCATCAACTATAGTTATTATTCCAGAAAAGTTCTCATGAATAAGAGTATTATATACTATTCCACCATTAATATAAAAATAGCTCTTTTTATCTCCCATTTTAAGTTGAATAAGTACAGGAATAGCAAAATATCCAAGCTTTTGTTCGACCTCAACAGTTCCCCTACGAATACTATTTTCTTCATAATAAGAATATGCTGAACCTTTAGCTGAGTACAATAATTCAGTCTGTATTCCAATTCTATTCCCTATAGCATAGTTAATAATCCCTCCCCCTAAAATCTTCATCTTCTGTTTTGGTATAAAATCTTTTAAACCAACTCCTGTAAGATTAGTTGATGCTCCACCAATCTTTCCACCAAAACTAAACTGCCCAAAAGCAAAATTAGCTGAGAACATTATTATCACTATAAATAAAAGTATCTTATTATGCATAATTATTATTGTTTTATTATTTTATATACTAAATGCGAAATTAATAAAATATAACTAACTCCTATTTTTATTTTTTCCATTCTTCAAGTTTAAGTTTTGCTGCATACCTACCAGCTTCTACCACCCTTCTAGCCTTATAAAAATCAAATGTACTACATAAATCTCTTGAAGTCTCAATCAAAATATCAGGTTTATAATCTCTCATTGAAACTTGTGCATTATGGTCTATCATAAGATTAATGGTTTTATTAATTAAATCAAAATAACCTATCTTTTCTTTATCCTTATTATGCATCTTACTAAAATAAGACTTATACTCTTTAAGCCTTCTAAGGTAATTTGATTTTCTTATCTCACTTTCTTTTTGCGATATTTTTGGTTCTATTAATGGAATATTCGCATTAACATTTACACCAACAAGTATATCTCCATCAATGCGTTTCACCCTACTAAATGGAATATTATTAAGAACACCACCATCTACGAGCAAACCATCTTTTGTTTTTACAGGAGTAATTACTGTTGGTATTGCAACAGAGGCTCTTATGGCATCAAAAACATCTCCTTTCTCAAATACTACCTCTTTATTATTGATTACATCAACAGCCACAAATGACAAAGGAATATCTAAATCTTCTATATTTCTATCATCAATAAATGTTTTCATTTTATTAAAAACCTTGTCTCCTTTAATCAATCCTTGAGCACTTAAAGTAAAGTCTAGTAATTTAAAAACTTCTAACTTATCAAATGAATATTGCCATTGCTTAAACTCTTGCATCTTCCCCAAACCATACACTGCACCAACAACTGCCCCCATAGAAGTCCCTGCAATAGAACTAATCTCAAATCCCTGACGTTCAAGCTCCTCAATAACTCCTATATGGGCCAAACCTTTGGCTCCTCCACCAGATAACACTAAAGCAACTTTTTGTTTCATATTCAAATAATTATCATTTATAAATGTCCAATTAAAGCTATCAGTAATTAATATATTTACAAACCTACAACTTTAAGTTCGGTTCTTCTATTTTCTTTTCTTCCTTCTTCTGTTTTATTATCTGCTATTGAATTGTTCTCTCCATACCCTTTGTAAACTAAGTTTTTACTTGATGTTCCGATTGACAGCAAATAATCATAGACTGATTTTGCCCTTTTTTGAGAAAGCAATATATTATCTTTCTTATTTCCAACATCATCAGTATATCCACTAATCTCTATTCTTACTCTTGGATTATGTGCTATCAGCTCTTTCACTTTATATAATTCAGAACTAGATTGTTCTTTCAACTCAAAACTTGCGGTCTCAAAGAAAACATTATTCAATATTATTCTCTGATTTAACTCAATAGGTTTAAGGTAAATATTTTTCAAAAATGGTTTTTTTGATGAATGTCCATCTGTAATCTTAAATTGCTCTGAATAAAATAAATATCCATTTTTACTCACATTAAGACCCAACAGACTTCCACTTGGAATAACAACTAAGAAATCACCATTAACATCATCTGATTCTGATTCAATTATTAATTTATTAGTATTTAAATTATATAGTTCAATTTTGGCCTTTATAGGTCTTTTAGTTTTAGCACTATAAACTATTCCTTTCATATAGTTTACAGATACAGGTCTTGCTTCATCATACAAATCAAAGCTATATATATCGTAACCTCCCATTCCTCCCTTCTTACCAGATGAAATATATGCCATATTACCAGTAGAATTAATCAAAATTCCCATTTGATCTTTATAATCGTTTATAGGATAACCCATATTAACGGGCTCAGTCCACTGTCCTTTCGAGTTCTTCTTAGAATAGAAAAAATCAAAACCTCCCATTCCCATACGTCCATCTGAAGCAAAATATAAAGTTTTTCCATCAGGATGAATAAATGGGGTCATTTCTGCTCCTTTAGAATTTATTACACTTCCAAGATTTCTCACTTTTCCCCAACTTCCATCAGAAAGTCTTTCTGCTGTCCAGATATCTGAATTACCAGAACCTCCTGCCCTATTACTTACATAGAATAAGGTTTTACCATCAGAGCTTAAGCAAGCATTCGACTCCCAAGTACCAGTATTTACTTGACCTCCCATATTATTTGGAACAGTCCACGATTTACCTACTTTTTTAGAATAATAAATATCACATCTTCCATATCCATCTTCCCTATAACAAGCCGTAAAAACTAATTCACTTTGATCTGGCGAAATACTCATTGCTCCTTCGTTTCCATGAGTATTAAAATTTGAATTCATTCTATGGGCTTTACCCCAATTACCTTCTCTATTCTTAACACTTTTATAAAAATCCTCTTCTTCTCTAACTCCTTCTCTCCCCCTCTTTAACAATTTCCTAGTAAAAACCATTGTAGCTTCATCAGTACTTATCGTATTTATATATTCATCATTTGAAGTATTAATAGATGTACCAAGATTTATTGGATTAAAAGCTACTGGTTTTTTCATCATATCAATTCCATAATAAGCTCTTTCTACTCCTTGATTTATTGCATCTTGAAATCTTCTATCTATTTTAGGACTTTTTAAATAATTCTTATAGTCAACTAAGGATTCTTTATATTTTCCTGTCTCCAATTCATAGGTGGCTAGTATAAAGAATACTTTAGGATAAAAATCAGGATTAACTTTTGAAGCCTTTTTATAATAATACATACTTAAAGGCATTTTTCTTTGCTCCTGATACATCTGCCCTGCAAGCAAATATGCTTCCACAAAACTAGAATCATACTTTATAGCATCTTTACAATACTGTATTCCCTCTTTGAAATCTTTTATCTCAAAATAAGTCATAGCATGCTTTATAGCTTTTCTAGCCTTTCTTGACTTAGTAGTAAATTCTTGATTTTTAGAAAATTGAGAATAACTGTTGTTACAAATAGAAATTAAGAATAAAACTAATATGCTTACAACAACTTGCTTTTTACTCATAGTGATTTTAATATAGAATAAGTATATTTATACAACTAACGTTGCAACAAAGATATAATTATAATTAAAGAATCTATTATGTAATTAAAAGTAATGATGAGATTAAATAATAATACTACCAACGATGTTTTCTTCCTCTTGCACGTCCATAATTCTTGCGCTTCTTCATGGCTCTTTTCTTGGCTTTAGTATTCATTACCACACGCTTTTTCTTATTAAAAGCTCTTATTGAAGCATCTGTAGACTTCCCATTATAACGTGGATTACTAGAAAAACCCCAATGGCTTGGCAAATTAAAATCATACGAAATACCTATGTTTATAAGACCAAAACTCTCAAAACTAGTTCCTTCTACAGGATATGCATCCAATTTATTAGTATGGACAATATGGCGAGTAAATTCGAAAAATACTTTTGTATTTCTATCTACTTTATAGTTTACTCCTATTCCCAATGGCATTGTAGTTTCAGTAACTCTCTTCTTAGTGCCACTTATAAACAACGAATCAATACCTCCAGAAGGCAACAAATGTGCTCCTGTATTTAAATCATATAAATCTGATGATGTCTCGGTAAAACCAATCCCTATAAATCCATAAATATTCCATGGTCTATATTTATCAATTCCAAAAAAAATATTTGTAAAATCAATAACTACTGATAAACTATACTCATATGTATCTCCCACAAAATAAATCTTTTCAGATTCTTTAGTGCTTTTTAAAGAAGCATATAATAATATACCTCTTAATGCAATAAATGGATTGATTTTTTTATCAATATATACTCCAGTACCAAATCTTCTATCTTGGTAAAAGAACTTACTAAATGGACTATTACTAAAAATTGAATTCGTATTATCAGAGCAGTCACCATAAAATTTGGTTGTACCAACATAACCATTAATAGTCCATTCCTGACCAAAAGGATAAGCTTGCTGGGCAATAGCTTTATTAGTAAAAAATAAAGCTAAAGCTATAAGAAGGCTTCTATATAAAAATCGAGTCATTAGGTATTTAATAAATAGCAATAATTTCAAGTTTGCAAATATAATTAATTCTTTATGTATAATTCTAAGTTTTTTATCTTTTCACCAATTATTTATTATCAATTATTTCGTATTCTATTCTAATTCTATTATATATTACCTATCTTAAATACTATTAATCAGATAATTATATCAATAATTACATTATTTATTAATTAAATGTAAATACAAATTGTAATTATTATACTTTTGTAATCGTTACAAATAGGAAAACTAATGAAGTTATATATTAAAAATACGGAAGGGAAATTGAGAAATGCTGGTATCAAACCAAGTATTCAGAGATTAAAAATCTATGATTATTTGATAAACACTACCGAACATCCAACAATTGAAATGATATATAATGTTTTGTCATTAGAGATACCTACATTATCGAAAACTACAGTATATAATACAATGAAACTATTTCAAGACAATGGATTAGTAATGGTTGTAAATATTGAAGATAATGAAACTAGATTTGATGCTGATACCTCATTTCATGGGCATTTTAAATGTATAGAATGCAATAGAGTCTACGACTTTCCTCTTCCTACAGCACAGCCACAAATAAAGGAATTAGCAAATCATACGATTAAAGAATCACATTATTACCTTAAAGGTGTATGTGCAAATTGCAAATTAAGTAAATAGAAATATAAATATTAACAAATTAAAATTA
>QMPB01000311.1 GCA_003648395.1 Bacteroidota bacterium | reverse complement strand
ATCAAGCATTGAGTAGAATGACTTTCTTAAAAAAGGGCTTTTATTGAAAACAGTTCCTAGACTGCGCTTTATGGGATCGTATTTCATGTTTGTGCTATAAATCTATTGTCAAAAATTATCCGACAAATGTACATTAATTTTATTCATTTTAAAATTGAAAAATAAAATGAAAGAAAATTAATGGGAAAGCGGAGCGGTTCTATTCAAAGCAAGTTTTTGTGTATTTTTTTTGGGAACACAAAAACTTGACTTTGAATAAAAATGTACATTAATTTTATTCATTTTAAAATTAAGAAATAATATTTTCAAAAAGCTTGACTATTATACCAATAATTGGTATTTTTGCTTAAAATATTATAGATATGAGTAAAAACACATCAGTATCATTGGGTAATTATTTTGATGATTATATTCAAAATCGTTTATATTCAGGAAGATACAAAAATGCAAGTGAAGTAATTAGAGCTGGCTTGAGATTACTTGAAGAGGAAGAGAATAGAGTTTTAGCCCTGAAAAATGCAATTCAAGATGGATTAGATAGCGGAATTGCCAATAATTTTAATCCAGAATTACATTTGAAAAGGATAAAAGAAAAAAGTAAAATTCATGGCTAAATACATTCTAACAAATAAGGCTGTTGATGACTTATCTCAAATTTGGAATTATACATATTATAAATGGTCCGAAATTCAGGCTGATGTATATTATAATATGCTAATTGATAGCTGCGAATATATTTCTGAAAACACGAATCTTGGTAAGAATTATGAAGAGATAGCCACATATTTATTTGCTTATAAAGTAGGGCGTCATATTATTTTTTATCAAAAGCAAAATGAAGAAAATATTTTAGTAATAAGAATATTACATCAACAAATGGACTTAAAAAATAGACTCGCTGAATAGGATGATATTGATAGATTTTAGTTTTTAACTTTGAAATCACCAACCCTTTCCAATATTTTACAATCCCCTACAACTCCTTACAATCCTTTTACCATTCCTTACCATTTTTTACAAACCTTTACATTTCCCCCTAATAAACCCCTTTCCCCAATTAAACGAATAAACCTGCCTCGCCGGCAGGCAGGCAATTAAACTCCTTCAACCTTTTCAACCTTTTTCAACCCAAATACACAATTAAAACTTACCTTTGCCTCATGATAACAGTAGGTAGAGCGATAGTATCGGAGGATGTGATTAACGTGCAATTTATGTGCGACTTAAAAGCCTGTGGTGGCGAATGCTGCGTGCAAGGAGACGAGGGGGCACCTCTCGATGAAAATGAGATTGGAGAATTGGAAGATTCGCTAGAAGAGGTAATTCCATATATGCGAAAAGAAGGTGTTGATTTGGTAGATAAATATGGTGTTTTTGACTATGGTTCGGAAGGCGATTATGTTACTCCGCTAATTAATGATAACGAATGTGCTTTTATTTATTATGAAAATAATATGGCTCTTTGCGCAATCGAAAAAGCCTATTTAGAAGGTAAAATAAAATATCAAAAGCCTATTTCATGCCATTTATACCCCATAAGAATTACTGAGTATGCCGATTTTGATGCTGTAAACTACCATAAGTGGTCAATTTGTAGCTCAGCTCTTAAGCACGGTAAAGAAATTGGAATTCCAATTTATAAAATGCTAAAAACTCCTCTTATTCGCAAATACGGTAGCGACTGGTATGCAGAACTAGAAAAAGAAATTGACTCTGGTATATATGATGAAGTCTTAAATAAAAACAAATAGAAACATACCTAAGCATTAGCTAGCAAACAAGAATGAACAACGAGATATACAATAGTTTAAGAAATGAATTCGGTTTTGAGCCCACATCAAAACAGGATTTGCTGATGCAACAACTATCGTATTTTATTGATAATAAATACCAAAGAGGGTTATTTATTATCAAGGTTTATGCCGGTACTGGTAAAACATCAATAGTATCAGCCTTAGCGAGACATCTTCGAAAAAACTTTCAAGGGTTTAGACTAATGGCTCCCACAGGTCGTGCTGCTAAAGTTTTGAGTAAATATTCTGGTTTTAGAGCAGCCACAGTTCATCAGAGTATTTATTTTGCCGTTACAGGTGCAGGTGGTGGCTTATTATTAAGTCTGAAAGAAAATAAAACTAAAAACACCATTTTTATTATTGATGAAGCTTCAATGATTCCCGACGAAACATCTAGCTCAAAAGGCGGAGGAAGGAATCTCCTTTATGATATTATGGAGTATGTGTATAATAATAAGGGTTGTAAGCTAATTTTTATTGGAGATACAGCTCAGCTTCCTCCAGTTGGAATCCCCATGAGTCCTGCTCTTGACCCACAATATCTTAAAAATGCTTTTAGTCTTGATATACTGAATATTGAACTCGATGAGGTGGTACGACAAGATGAGCAATCAGGGATATTATCAAATGCAACCTTGCTACGTCAGCATATTAGCGACGAGAAATATCTTCCTCCATTTTTTGATATTTATGGGCAAAAAGATGTTATAAACTTACCAGGGATTGAACTTATTGATGAGCTGCAATCGGCATACGATTTTCAGGGGTTTGATAATACCGTTATAATTACAAGATCCAATAAACGAGCAAATCAATATAATGAAGCAATTAGGAATCGCATACTTTTTCGCGAGGAGAAGATTAATGCTGGTGATTACCTAATGGTGGTTAAGAATAATTATTTTTGGTTGGAAGATGATTCCAAAGCAGGATTTCTTGCCAATGGTGACATTATGGAGCTTATGTCGGTACTAAAAATGGAAGAAATGTATGGTTTCCTTTTTGCCGATGTGGTAGTGCGCTTGGTTGACTATCCTGACGAAAGAGAGATTGAAATTAAGTTATTACTAGATAGCCTCGATAGGGAAACTCCCGCATTAAGTTATGAAGATAATAATAAGCTATATAAAGCGGTGATGGAGGATTATATGGAAGTACCTACAATATCAAAACGTAAGGAATTAATTCGTCAAAATCAGTATTTTAATGCTGTGCAAGTGAAGTTTGCCTATGCTCTTACATGTCATAAAACTCAAGGTGGACAATGGCATACAGTATTTGTAGACCAAGGTTATATGACCGAAGAGCGAATGGATAAAGAATATTTGCGTTGGTTATATACTGCCACTACTCGAGCAACAGATAGATTGTTTTTTATTAATTTCCCAGAGGCATTTTTCATTGAAGCTTAATAATTTTTTAAGAAACACACACATAATGATGATAAATTTAATAAAACTGAATATTTTACTTTTAGTAATATTATTTTCAAATAATAAAATAATTGCACAAATTTACAATCCTATTTTTGGAGAAGAATATGTGCAAACTTTTGTGCCAACAATAGAAGTTACAATGGATAGTGCCGATTATCTAATTATGATTGATAGCGTTTATAGTAATACATATAGGCATGCTACGGCTGTGTACAAATCTAGCGATGGTACCAATATTAGCTATCTGGATATGGGCATTAGGCTAAGAGGCAATACTTCTCGTACTAAGGATAAAAAATCCATAAAACTCCATTTTGAAAAATTTACTGAAGATCAGAAATTTTTTGGTTTGAAAAAACTTAACCTAAAAGCAGAAACAAACGATCCATCTTGTGTTAGAGAACACCTGGTTATGAATATGTATCGTGAGTATAACGTTCCCGTGGCTAGAGTTAACCACATTAAGCTATATATCAATAATACTTATATGGGTTTATATTCTAGCGTGGAACAAATTGACAAAACTTTTCTTATGAGTAGGTTTGCAAATAAAACTGGCAACTTATATAAATGCACCTATGGCAGCTCCAATGGTGCCGATTTGGCTATTGTTAGCGAGGTGTATAATAATGATATTTATGAATTAAAAACCAATGAGTCTGCTAATAATAGAACTAATCTTAACGCTTTTATTAGCTTCTTGAATACAAGTTCTGATGCCGATTTTGATAATAATATTGCTAGTTATATTAATATTGAATCGTATTTAAGGCAGCTAGCACTAGAGGTGCTTACAGGACATTGGGATGGGTATTCTTATAATAAAAACAACTTCTATTTATACTATAATACCACAAAAGCATGGTTTGAATATATCCCTTATGATACTGATAATACATTGGGCATAGATTGGGTTAGTAGAGACTGGAGTAATAGAAATATTTATGATTGGGCACAACACGGAAATACTGCTCGGCCTCTATATACTAGAGTGTTGGGGATTAATAGGTATGCCAAAAAGTATTCTCAAAATATTGATACTTTACTTAACTCTATTTTTACGGTAAACTATCAAATGAATATTGCAAATGGATTTCGTAATTTGATATCCCCAGCAGTGAGTATTGATACTTTTTATACTTTAGATAATGGCTACGACACCCTTGCTTTTTTAAGTAGTTATACTAGTAATAATGTTGCTAATCATGCTCCTTATGGTATTCAGCCGTTTATTACCAAAAGGAAACTAACAGCAGAACAACAGCTTAATTTGGCACATTTATCGGTAGGCAATTCTCAAACTAATGATTATGTAAATATATTCCCAAACCCTATAAATGATGAGATATTAACGATATCCTTAACTACCAATAAATATAATAGACTCTTAATAATTGATATGACAGGAAGCGTAGTGATGAGTGAATATGTATTGCAAGGTGCAAATAGGATAAACATTCGTAGGCTTAGTAAGGGTATCTATTATGTACAATTACAAGGCGCCAAAAACACAAAATCTAATAGTTGGAAAATTATAAGATTATAGATTTTACAAAAGGCATTCTATAAGTCAAAAAAGGCTTCCTTTTGAAAGAAAGCCTTTTTTCATGATTATGAAGATTTTTTTCTACGATTTTTCTCTTGTTTAATAAAGTCCAACTCGCGAGTTGATTGTCCTTGTGCGGAGGTGTTTTCCTCAGCACGGCGCAATAAGTATGGCATTACATGTTTTACAGGTCCGTAAGGAAGATATTTTGCAACATTAAATCCTTCTTTGCCAACATTAAAACTAATATTATCGCTCATACCATAAAGCTGCGAAAACCAGCAATGGTCATCATCCTTAGCAATATTATGATCGCACATATAATCAACCATCAATTGTGTAGAATCATCATTATGTGTTCCGTTAAAAATCTTAATATTTTTAATACGCTCAAGGCAATATCTTATTGCTGCATTATAATCCTTATCTGTTGTTTCTTTATCTGGTTGAATAGGATCTTGATAACCTTTTTGCTCTGCTCTTTCGCGCTCAATTTCCATATAAGCCCCACGAACAAACTTTGCTCCTAAGAAATAACCACCTGCTTGAGACATCTTATATGACTCATCAAGGTATGCTAACCTATCGTGGCGATACATTTGAAATGTGTTAAAAACAATGGCTTTTTCCTTATTGAAATTTGCCATCTCTGTATTTGTAGCATAGTCAATAATATTCTGATACCATGAGTGTTCGGCATCAATAAGGATAGGAATATCTACCTCATGAGCTTTTTTGCATAATTGGTGAACTCTATCCAAAAATAGCTCCTTTTCTGCGGTTTCTTGCTCATTCATTTCTTCTCCAGAGCTAGCTTTCTCGAGGATTATAGAGCGCCCCATTGCTGTGGGTTTAAATACTGCAAATGGTATATCAGGATTCTTACTAGCATTTTCTATTGCCATTAAAGTTTCCTCAAAAGCCAAGCGGATATCCTCAGCATCTTCCTTTCCTTCCACAGAATAATCAAGAATAGATTTCACATTATATTTACCAAGTTTAGCAATTGCTGCATCACAACTACTGATGGTTTCGCCACCTACAAAATGTTGGTATATTGTAGGCTTTACAGCCCAGTTAATAGGGAAATGAATACTTAGTGCAATACCGAGCATTGAATTTCCTATTTTTACAATTGTTGGGCTAGAGATGGTTTTAAAAAGCACATATGCCTTTGTTATATCCCAATCGCTTTTGCTTATAAAAGCATT
>QMPB01000310.1 GCA_003648395.1 Bacteroidota bacterium | reverse complement strand
TATTACGCTGCTCTGCAGCAAAAAAAATTGATTGCTTTGCAGCTATTTATTGATGATTTTGTATAAGCGAAGATATGAAATTATTATTTAATGTATTCTTGAAAAAAAGGCAATAAAAAAGCCCCAAATAAAATTTGAGGCTTTTTAAAAATATGTTTTAGAATAATTAATTCTTAGTAGCAGTTATAGTGTACATTTCTGTAGCAGCATCAATCTTTAGAACTAAAGTGTAATTACCACCTACAACAACCTTAATGTTTCCTCCATCGTCAGCGAAATCAGCAGCATCAGAGCCTTCAAAAGTAACCTCTGTATAACCGATAATCTTACCAGCCCAATCATCACCTTGTCTGATTTTGAAAGCACCGTCTAAGATGAAATCAGTAGTATAAGTCCACTCATATACGTCACCAGCAACAGTTGGAAGACTAGTACCGAAGTTCTCGTCCCAAGCAGCAGTATCGCCATTAGCTTTAAAATATGCATTTCCAATAAGACCCATTTCGTAAGCTGAATAGTTTATAGCAGGAATGTCACCTGTTTTAGTTAAAGAAGCAGTATAACCTGATCCTAGAGTATAAGAAAGTTCACAAGAATAGATACCAGGAGCATCATTACCAATGTTTCCACCACCTGGAACTAATGCATCTATAGCACCACCAAAGTTAGTGTTAACTTTAACACCAGCAACTGTGTCAATTTCGATTTTCCAACCAGCAGAATAACGGAATTTCCAGTCACCTTTTTGGAATTCCATATTGTCGATATTCCATTTCATAGTTTTTGTGTCAAAAGCAGACTCAGTCATATCAGTAGAACCTGACCATCCACCTGGAGTAGAAGCACCAATCATTCCCCAATGTACTCTTGCAACAACAACTTTATTTAACTCTGTATCGAAAACAACATGGTAGAATCCATCTTCAGGTACTGTAAAAGTAGTAGAAGTTTCTTCAATAGAACCACGATAGAAATCAGCATCATGTGGCTCATCACCAGTTGGGTTGTCAACTTTAGCAAAGTCAGCACTAGGACCATAAGTAGTATTTGCAGAACCTGCAACTTTTACAATATTAAATCCGTCAGTTGCTTTTACAGGAATATAAAGCTCTAATAAAGAAGCGCGATCAACTTGACCTACCTCATTTACTGTTGACTTCATCATTGCAGCCTCATTGAAATCAGCATAAGCTACAGCAGCACCTTTAACGTAATATCCATCAAGAATTACTACTGGTTCTGGTTCTGGTTCTGGATCGTCTTTTTCACATGCACTCATTGATACTATTGTAGCTAAGAAAAGCATACCTAGTAATCTAAAATTAATTTTACTCATAATAAATAATAATTTGGTTAATAAAATTTAGTTTAATAATGTAATTTATAGTTATCTACTCCAATTATTTTGGAGGTAAAAGTAAATTCGGGTTTGTATCAGAAGCCCATTTTGGAATTGGGAAAGTATTGTATTCATCTCCGTGAGAAGCTTTCTCCCACCACGATTGATTCCATTTTCCAAAACGTATCTGGTCTTGACGTCGATGACCTTCACAATAAAGCTCACGTCCTCTTTCAGCCAATAGCTGTTCTAACGTAGTTCCTGACCAATTTGTTACACCTGCTCTTGTACGTATGTCATTTACCCATTGGTCGCCATTTCCTCCTTGACGTATTTCTGTTTCTGCTTTCATTAAGTAGAAATCAGTTAATCGGAAAAGAGGAAAATCATTGCTTAAATTTTCTTTAGTACCAAGCTTAATTTCATATTTACCAACTCTAGCTCCTGTAGTTCTAATTTGCTCAGGAGTATAAGTTGGGGCAAGCATAGTTAATGCTGGTAGATGAGGTGCAATAATTAAAGCATTATGTGTTTCACCATCTAATATTGTCTGTCCTCCAGGAGTATACCTTGGACCATAAAAATTATAAGCATCTTTACGCAAGTCATTTGCTTCATATGTATCAAAGAACGTTGGAACTATTGCGAAACCATTCCACGGACCAACAGTCATATCAAATTCAAGATTTTGCTGATAATGCAATGTTCTCATATGCAATCTAAATCCAGTAAAATTATCCTCATCAAAAGGAATAGAAAATATTATTTCTGATGATTTCTCATTATTAACTTTAAATGGTTCTGACACATTTGCGGCCAATGAATATGGTCCTGAAATAATACTGTCGCAATACTGACCAGCTAAATTCCATTGTGGCGTCCCAGTATACACTTCTGCGTTAATATAAAGTTTTGCAAGAAGGGCAAAACCCATATATCGAGTAGCCATATATTTATTATCTATTGCTTTTAAAGAAGGTAAAGCATTTGTTACTGTAGTGATTAAACTATCATAAACTGCTTCTTTAGTTATCTTAAATGGTAAGTCAGGTGCATTTTTAGCACTTGTAAGATAAGGAACATCGCCATAGTTATCCATTAATAAATAATAGTAAAATGAGCGAAGAACTTTTACCTCATTCATTTTTTTAACCAAAGCAGGATTTTGAGGTAAATCAGCCATCATATCTAATACTTGATTACAAGTAGTAATTCCAGTCCAGAAAGTCCCCCACATTCTATTTACTCCTTCATCGTCATTTGTCCATTGGTGCTTATGCATATTCACCCATTTGCCACCGTCATACCAATCGCTACCACGAGTAGGAGCAGCTAATTCGTCAGATGAAATCTCTTGAGCAAGAAACCACCATCCTTCATCGTCTATTATTGGACGAAGTTTAGCGTATGCTTCTACGCTTAAATTTGCTATTTGATTCTCATTCTCTGGATATACATCGCCAGGAATTTTATCGTAAACTTCCTCATCAAGCTTAGTACAAGCTGCAAGAATAAATATTGCTGAAAGAAATAGTATAATTATCTTGTTCATAATCTATATTTTTAAAATGTTGCTTTTAATCCAAAAGTAATTGAACGAGTTTTTGGATATACATTGTATTGGTCAATTCCAAATGCTAAACCATCAATTGTAGTTTCAGGGTCAATTCCTGTATATTTTGTTAAAGTAAATAGGTTGTTAGCAGAAACGAAAACTTTTATTCCATTAATAACCTTAGTTTTTTCCATATTGAAATCGTAGGAAAGCGAAACATAATCTAATTTAAGGAAGGAAGCGTCTTCAACATATATGTCTGCTATGTTTGAACCAGACTCTCTTCCTTTTTCTCTCCATTCAATTGCATCAGGAAGTGCATTTAATGAAGGTAAGTTTCCTGCATTATCGAAGAACATTCTAGTAGCATTATAAACAGAATTACCCATCATTGAGCGTAGTGCAAAACTTAAATTCCATCTTTTATAGAATGTCATTGTATTTGACCAGCCAATCTCATAATCAGGAGCTGCAGTACCAACTATTGACCTTTCAGCATTACTTAACTCGTTTGTATATCCTCCAGTTTTTGATTTGTATATAAACTTACCATCTTTAATAGTAACATAAGTTGGCACATAGAATGTACCAGTTGATTGTCCTTCCATAATTCCAGTTACATAATACTCTTCTCCAACCATTCCTCGTCCAGAAATATAACCTTCTTTACGCACTCCACTTTCATCATTAAAATATTCTCCTAGGTCAGTAATAGTAGTATTATTATGAGCAAAATTAAAACTTGTTTGCCATTTGAAATTCTTATTATCAACAGCATAAGCTTGTACGAAAAGCTCTATACCTTTATTCTCCATTGAGCCAGAGTTGGCAAATGTTTTATAAGCTAAGTTTGGTGGAACAGGAACATTATATTCTCCCAATAAATCAGAAGTATTCTTATTGTAAATCTCTAAACTACCACTAATTTTATCATTAAAGAAAGCAAAATCAAGTCCAAGGTTAATTTCAGATGTTTCTTCCCATTTTAGGTCTGGATTTGCATTCCATGCTGGCTTGAAAGTAATAACTTCTTGTCCTGTTTCAGGATTAGTAGCTTTTCCACTAGGTTCCCAAACAACTATACTGTGATATTCACCAATTTCTTGATTACCAGAAATACCATAACTAGCACGAAGTTTTAACATACTTAGCCAATCAATTCCTTTCATGAAATCTTCGTTGCTAATAGTCCAACCAACGGCTGCTGTAGGAAACCATCCCCACTTATTGTTAGAACCAAATTTAGAAGAACCATCTCTACGAAGTGATGCAGATACATAGTATTTTCTTTTATAATTATATTGTGCTCTTCCAAAGAATCCAATTAAATTCCATTTTCCTTTCCAAGAACCAATATCACCCCATTTTACATCATTTAGTACGGCTAAATTATCAGGTCCACTATAGTTTGATTGGGCATCACCACCTTGAGAATAAAAACCACTGTAAACATAATCTTGCCAAGAATAACCACCTAATACACTTAAGTTATGATCTTTGTTTATTGTTTTATTATAAACTGTTGTGAATTCTAAGATTCTTTGTGTACTATTTGTATGTTGTTTTCTGCCAGAACCATTATCGGCAGAAGCATATAATCCACTTGGTCTGAAATAATTATTTGTAGCATCATCACGAATATAACTGGTGTTTAAACTTGCTACTAAACCATCAATAATTTCATAATCAATTTTGAAATTACCCATAAACTTTTGATTATCTCTATTGTTTGTTACTTCATTGATAACCGCCATAGGATTCTCATAATTAAATACTCTTGAAGCTTTATGATAAGTTCCATCAGCATTATATACAGGGTCAGTTGGGTTTCTTTGCAACGCTTGATAAATTATATCATCTTTTCCCCAACCGCTATAATTCTCATAATCATTCTTCTCAAAAGAACCTAAAAGACTACCAGAGAATGTGACTTTATCGTTGAATGCTTTATGATTTAGATTTATTCTAGCAGTAGTTCTGTCTTTAGAGGTTCCCTTCATCACACCTTCCCAATTAGCTCTTGTAATAGAACCATAATATGAGCTTTTTTCATTTCCTCCACTTAAACTTAAATTATTAGAAGTAGAAATCCCCATTCTATAGATTTCATCTTGCCAATCAGTACTTGCACCACCATCATTAAAAATGCTATCCATAGTGTAGTTTGGATTTGATTGTTGTGCTTCTGTCAATAAATCTTGAGTAAAATCGCGCATCTCGTTAGCAGAAAGCACATTTAATTTGTTAGCTACTTTATCAAAAGATATTTGAGAGCTGAATTCAACCCTATTATAATTACCACCATTTCTGTTCTTGCCAGATTTTGTGGTAATAATTACTACTCCATTAGAGCCACGAGAACCATAGATAGCAGTTGAAGCAGCATCTTTCAAGATATTATAAGACTCAATGTCTTCTGCAGCAACAATTGTAGGATCTGCTCCTGCAACTCCATCAATTACAAATAGAGGTTGAGTGTTTGAATTAAATCCACTAGCTCCACGAATACGAACAGAAAATCCTGAGTTTGGGTCTCCTCCTTTTTTAGTTATAGAAACACCAGCAGCTTTACCTTGCATACCTTGAATGGGGTCTGTTAGAACTCCTCCATTCAAATCCTCAGAAGTTACACTTGCTACAGCTCCAGTTTTATCAGATTTCTTTTGGGTAGCATAACCAATAATAATTAGCTCTTCTAGTTGTTGATTTTCTTGAGCCAACTGAATGTTGTATTTGCCGGCTTTAGTGAAGTTTATACTCTTGGAATGATATCCAATAAATGAAAATTTCACCACTGAGCCAATAGGTATTGTGAGAGAATAATTTCCATCAATATCGCTAATCACGCCATTTTGAGTGCCTTTCTGAAGAATATTTACCCCAACTAGGGTTGAGTTTGAAATACTATCCTTTACAGTTCCACTTATTGTAATATCTTGTGCCTTAACGCTAAATGCGAAAAAAACAAATAGAATTGTTATTAATTTATAATTAATCTTAAAATGTAAATATTTTGTCATGCTTTACTTTATTAAATAATTACTTTTGCTTGCATAAATTTCCTAAATTGATTGGTCGAATTATTAGGCTATTTATTAAAGATTGCAAATATAATATTATATTTAATATATTATTAGATTTTTGCAAAG
>QMPB01000309.1 GCA_003648395.1 Bacteroidota bacterium | reverse complement strand
ATATCCCTTTTGCCCATTTGCTGGTATTAAGGTGTATAGTATTTTGTTGATTATATAGTTTGTCTAAAATAATATTTCCTTGAATGTCAATTATTTGCATGTGAGAATAGTTGTTTGTATTAATTTCAATCTTAACATAATCACTAGCTGGATTTGGCATAATTCTTAATGCAGGAGCTGGACAATATGTAGCATTAATCGAAACAAATGACCTTATAGAGTCCATATAAACAATGCTTGCTTGTTCAAATAATCCATGAGTAATTGTGGCTTTCATTATTGGGAATTTCATATTCTTAGATAGCCACGTATATTCAGTATAATTCTGTGGTATCCTCATCCCAATTCCTGAGGAAGCCATATAAATAGTATCTTCTTTATGCACTTCTGATTTGAGACGTAGACAATTAAATTCACCATAAGGAGTTTTAATAATTCCCCAACCATCAACGGTGTCTTTTCTGTTAAGAATTTCTTCAATATATCCTGTATTTGGTAAGCTAGCACTCCATTTAGAGTTTGATGAATCCGTATTATTATAATTTAATGGGAAATTATAAATAATGTCAGGTGAATTGAAAATAATAGGTAAAGGAGTTCCATTTAATTCTCCGCCAATGCCAGTAATTTTAAAAATGCTTGATGTCTTTTTAATGAATTTATAAGAGTCTGTAAGGTTAAGCCCAGCAGTCGATTGATTTGCTTGGGGACTTGCAAAACTTGCTTTGCCCCAGAAAGCAATCTTATAAATTGTAGGAACACTATTTAGATTTTTATACTCATTCAATGTTTGAGAACCTGCAGTTAAACTAGAAAAATCCCAAGTGTAATCTGCGCCAGTAGTTTCAATAGTAAATATTGGGGCTAGAATTGCATGGCTGTACCTTGCAGTGTCATTTACTGAACCAATATCAGATGAAAGTATTGTAATTTGTGAGTTAGCATATTGAGTAAAACATATTAAGACAAGTGTTATTAGACTTAGTGTTTTCATGATTGTTAGTTTTATGAAATGTAAAAATACTATAATATTCTTTTTATTCGGAAATGTAAGAAAGAAATAGTCTTAAAGCTTCTTTTTTATCCTTATCAAAAGGGTAAGAGATGTAATTGTTGAGGTAATCTTCCAAATTATATTTAATATTCTTATTGTACTTTTTTATAGATTTTGGAATATTATTTAGACCTTTGTTTAGGGCTTCGTTAAATCTTTTTATAAAATCAAGAGGTAATTCTTTATTTGCTACCCAAGCAGCAAAAACAAATGGTTTTCCTGTGAATTCAAACCAAGCCTCAGAAAGATCATATTTATAAGTAAAATCTAATGTTTCTTGTGTTTTATCTCCAATAAGAACCATAGATTCCACATTGTTATTTGATGCATAATCTATTGGGAGAATATCATAATTCCAATCCTTTAGCCAATATTTCTTTGCTAGAACTTTTACCAAGTTTACTGACGTTCGAGATTCAGTATCAAGATGTACTTTGCTTATTTTTTCAAAGGGTACCTTACTCATTAATAGCACAGTATTTACTTTTCCAATTGAGCCAATACAATAATCTGAAATAATATTTGCATTGGGAACTTGTGGAATAGTGGCAACGGGAATTAAACCTAGATCAACTTCATTATTAATAAGTTTATTGGCACATTCTGATGGCACATCACGACTAATTGTGAAATCATTTCCTTCCATAAATTCATCTAATCCAAGAAGAAAAGGAAAGGTGTTGGCGTATGATACTGCTGAAATTCTTGTTATCAATGTGTTATGTGTTAGTGTGTTATGTGTTATGTGTTAGTGTGTTATGTGTTAGTGTGTTATGTGTTTAGCCTTGTCATCTCATTCCTCCCACCAATTCATTAATATCTTCTACTTTATGGCGTTTCATATAGTCTTCAATGCCATCAATTATTTTCATGGTAACATTTGGGTCAATGAAATTAGCAGTTCCAACTTGAATAGCAGTAGCACCAGCAAGCATAAATTCAATGGCATCAGTGGCATTCATTATTCCTCCCATACCAATTATTGGAATTTTAACAGCTTGTGCAACTTGCCAAACCATTCTCAAAGCAATAGGTTTTACTGCAGGGCCACTCAAACCACCAGTAATAGTAGAAAGAACTGATTGGCGAGTTTCAGCATTAATTGCCATGGCTAATAAGGTATTTATTAACGAAACTCCATCAGCACCAACATCTTGCACTGCTTTTGCAATATCTGCAATATTAGTAACATTTGGAGAAAGCTTTACTACCATAGTTTTTTTGTAAACCTCACGTACTGCGTGAGTAACAGCAACTGCCGAAGGACAACTTGTGCCAAAAGCCATTCCGCCTTCTTTTACATTAGGACAAGATATGTTTAGCTCAATACCAGGGATATGATCAAGCTCATTTATTCTCTCAGCAGTTTCTATATATTCTTCTATTGTCGAGCCAGAAACATTTACAAGAATATTAGTTTTATAATGTTTTATCTCTGGATAAATATTTTTACAAAATACATCAACACCTTTATTTTGAAGACCAACAGCATTAAGCATTCCTGAAGGAGTTTCTGCCATTCGTGGGTATGCATTTCCTTCGCGATGATGAAGTGTAGTGCCTTTTACAACTATTCCACCAAGTCTATTTATATCAATAAAATCTTCAAATTCAGGGCCATAACCAAAAGTTCCTGAAGCGGTCATTACTGGGTTTTTTAGGTCTAAATCACCAATTTTTACAGCTAAATTCATAGGGTATTTATCTTTTGATTATTAATTCCATTCTAAAACTGTGGTATTGAAAACTGGACCATCAGTACATACGCATTGATGTCCGCTGGTTGTAGGTGTTACACAACAAAGACAAGCACCAATTCCACAAGCCATCATGTTCTCAAGAGAGACTTCACAATCAATATTATTCTTAGAAGCTACTTTAGCAACCGCTCTCATCATTGGATCAGGGCCACAGCTGTAAATCATATCAAAATCATTTTCTTGCATTATAGAATGCTGAGTAACAAGACCTTTCTCTCCATTACTTCCATCTTCTGTTGATATATATATATTAGCATATTTACTAAAATTATCTATTTCAATAATATTATCGGAAGTGCGGCCACCAAGTAGAATATGTGGCTCAACGTCATTGTTCTTAAGATTTTTCGCAAGATATAGGAGGGGGGCAACACCAACGCCACCTCCAACTAAAAGAGCTTTTTTGCCACTTTCAATAATGCTAAAAGATTTTCCAAGAGGATACATAATATCAACAAAGTCCCCAGTTTTAAGCTTGGAAAGCTGTAATGTTCCTTCTCCTACAATTTGAATCAGTAATTCCATTGATTTTCTCTCAGGATGAACATTATAAATTGATATTGGACGACGAAGGAAAGTGCTTTTAGAATCTTCTACTAAAATCTCAACAAATTGCCCAGGAAGAATATTTTTTGAACCTTGTGGGATTTCAATTTCAAGAACATAATATGACTTATTGATAGTTCTGTTATTAAGAACTTTTAATAAACCTGTATGTTTTTTTGCGTGATTATGTGGTGGTGTCATAAATCAAATGTTGTAAAAAAAGCTTGTCCATTAAACAAGCTCAATTATTTTATTCTTCAATTTTGCTATCCTCTGCTTTTTCTTCAGACTTAGTTTCTTCTTTTTTATCAAAAACCATAAAACCATTCCTTTTTAAGACAATATACCATTGAATTACTTTCTTGATATCAGAAGCATAAACTTGTTCTTCGTTAAAATCAGGAAGAATAGTGCTAAAGAACTTAAGTAGATCATTCTTGGAAGATTTAGGACTGATAGGCTCCTTACCATCAAGAGTATTAAACATTTTTTCAAACACTTCTACCAAAGGAACATCCTCTTCGTAGGTGTAAATACTAATTTCTTCGAGAGCGCTAATTTGGTGAGCAGTATAAACAGGAAAACGTTTTTTGTCATCCATTCCTTCTACGATAAGCCCAGTTTTACTCTGCGATACCATTTTATATAATCCTGGCTTTCCGCCAATTGCTAAAATTCCTTTTATATCCATATTATTATGTTTTTGTTGTTCTTTAATTTGTCATTTATGTGTAAAATATTGTAAATATTTGCATCTTGCAAAGTCTTTAAGATATTAGATTTTATTCAAAGAATATTAATTACATATTTCGAGCTACAAATGTAGTGTAAAAACTAGTTGTTGTGTGCTGTTTAAGTGTTGAAAAATGACATAATTATTAATTAATAATTTTCTCTACTATTTAGTGTTTGTCAGAAAACTACCTAAAATAGGTATGAATAAAATTAGTTACATTTTTCTCAATTCTATCAGCAACCTCAAAGGTATCTTCTTTAATAAATTTCTCGCCAGTTATTATCTCATAAAGCTCAATATATCTTTCAGATACAAGATTTACAAACTCATCAGTCATTTTAGGGAGCTCTTGATCTTCTTTACCTTGAAAATCTTTCTCCATTAGCCATTCACGAACAAACTCTTTGGAAAGTTGCTGTTGATTTTCTCCTTTATCAAATCTCTCTTGATAACCATCAGCATAGAAATAGCGTGAAGAATCTGGAGTGTGAATTTCATCAATTAGATATATTTCATCACCAATTTTACCAAATTCGTATTTAGTATCAACCAGAATAAGCCCTTTTTCAGCAGCTATTTCGCTACCTCTCTGAAATAGTTTAGTAGTATATTCTTCAAGTTTAGCATAATCATCAGCGTTAATTAAACCTTGTTCAAGAATTTCTTCTTTGGAGATATCCTCATCATGTAAACCCATATCAGCCTTAGTGGTAGGAGTAATAATTGGATCAGAAAAAGCTTGATGTTCTTTCATTCCATCAGGAATTGGTATACCGCAAATATTTCTTGATCCTTTTTGATAAGATCGCCAAGAGCTTCCAGTCAAATAACCACGAATAATCATCTCAATGGGGAATGGCTCACACTTTTTACCAATAGTAACAGTAGGGTCAGGAGTTGCCAATTTCCAGTTAGGAACAATGTCTTCAGTAGCATCAAGAAATTTCGCTGCTATTTGATTTAGAACTTGTCCTTTATAAGGAATTCCTTTTGGTAAAACAACATCAAATGCAGAAATCCTATCACTTACTATCATTACTAATAGCTCATCATTAATATTATATACGTCACGTACTTTTCCTTCGTAAAGGCTTTTTTGCTTTGGAAAATTAAACTTAGTTTTTACAATAGATTGTGCCATAATATTATTGGTTGAAAGTTGAATATGCTTTAATAATTCTTGTAACTATTTTATGTCTTACTACATCTTTCTCATTAAGATGAACGAAATTTATTCCTTTAATATCTCCTAGGATATTGTGAGCTTCTACCAATCCAGATTGTTGATTACGGGGTAAATCCACTTGCGTAATATCACCTGTGATAATGAATTTTGCATCTTTTCCCATACGAGTCAAAAACATTTTCAACTGAGAAGAGGTAGAATTCTGAGCTTCATCAAGAATTACAAAAGCGTTATCTAAAGTCCGTCCTCTCATAAATGCTAGAGGAGCAATTTCGATGGTATTATCCTCAAAATATTTAGTAAGCTTTGTTTCAGGAATCATATCCCTAAGAGCATCATAAAGAGGAAGCAAATAGGGGTCAAGTTTTTCTTTTAAGTCTCCTGGTAGAAATCCTAGATTCTCTCCAGCTTCCACGGCAGGTCTGGTTAAAACAATTCTTCTTACTTCTTTGTTTTTTAACGATCTAACAGCAAGGGCAACAGCAGTATAAGTTTTGCCTGTTCCAGCAGGTCCAATGGCAAAGAGCATATCATTTTTAGCGATATTATCTACCATTAGTTTTTGGTTAGGAGTGCGTGCCTTAATTATTCTGCCTGATCTGCCATGGAGAATAATATCAGTATCATCATTAAGCCTTTTTTGAGTTTTAATTTCCTCAGTAGATGAATTAATGAGGTTGTTTATATCAGTTCTTTCCACAATTCCCTTACTATCATAGATTCCGATTAGGTGATTGATAATTCTATCAAATTCAGATAAAGATTTT
>QMPB01000308.1 GCA_003648395.1 Bacteroidota bacterium | reverse complement strand
TCACCAATCCTTCGCCTATGAATTGTACCCACGACATCATAGTCTGGTACATTTACACTCTCAAGAAATATCGATAAGTCCATATTTATTATTATTTAGTTTTCTTTGTACTAGTCTTTTTAGTAGTTGCAGTTTTCTTCTTAGCTGTTGTCTTCTTTTTAGGTTTAGTTTTCTTTTTTATCGCTGTCTTCTTTTTAGTAGCAGTTTTCTTCTTTGGAGATTTTTCAATTATTTCCAAACAATCAGCTAAAGAAAGGCTCTGAGGATCTATACCTTTAACTATTTTATAATTCTTTTTTTGGAAAGAAATATAAGGTCCAAATCTACCATTCATAATAATGAGTTCAGGATCTTCATCAAAAGTTTTAAGAGTATTTTCTATATCTTTTTGTCTTTTGACAGCAGTTAATTCTAAAGCTCTTTCTAGGTCAATAGAGCCTGGATTATCTTCTTTTCCCAAAGAGAAAAACTTATTATTATGACGAACATAAGGGCCAAATCGACCAATTGCTACAGTAACTACTTTATCTTCAAATTCACCCAATTGACGAGGAAACTTAAATAGTCCCATTGCCTCTTCAAAAGTTATTTCGCTGAGGGACATGCCTTTCTGAAGCCCCGCAAAACGAGGTTTTTCTTCGTCAGTAGCCTCGCCAATTTGAACAATAGGTCCGAATTTACCAATTCTAGCATAAACATTTTTACCGCTTTTGGGGTCAACACCCAGTAAGCGTTCGCCACTAAATCTATCTGCATTCTCTGTAGTGTCTACTACTTTCTCATGAAATCCAGAGTAGAAATCTTTTATTGTTTTATTCCATTCAGTTTTTCCTTCTGCAATTGAGTCAAATTCTTTTTCAACTTGAGCCGTAAAATTATAATCAATAATATCACTAAAGTATTTAATCAAAAAATCGTTTACAAGAGTGCCTATGTCAGTTGGGCTAAGTTTACCCTTTGATGCTCCAGCATTTTCGACTTTAGTAGTTTCTTTAATACTATCTTTAGAAAGGTTGATTTCAATAAAGTTTCTTTTTTTGCCTTCTATTTCATCTTTTACTACATAACCTCGATTCATTATAGTAGAAATAGTAGGGGCATAAGTAGAAGGTCTTCCAATACCTAAGTCTTCCATTTTCTTAACTAGGCTAGCTTCAGAATATCTTGGAGGTTGTTTTGAATATCTTTGTACGGCAAGAATATCTTTATATTCTAAATTCTCACCTGCTTTTGTTGGAGGCAAGTTAGAAGCCGATTTAGTTTCTGTGTCATCATCAGTAGACACTTGGTATACTTTCAAGAAACCATCAAAAACTATAACTTCTCCTTGTGCACTAAAATTGTATTTTGTATTTGGTGAATCAATATTAATAATAGTTTTCTCCAATTTAGCTTCAGCCATTTGAGAAGCGAGAGTTCTCTTTAAAATTAAATCATAAATCTTTTTTTGCTGGGCATCTTTACCTGCAAATTTAACTGACATATTTGTAGGACGAATAGCCTCGTGAGCTTCTTGAGCTCCTTTTGCTTTTGTTGTAAATTTACGAGTTTGAGAATAATTTTCACCGTACAAATCAATAATTGTATCCTTGGCCATCTTAAGGGCTAGGTTTGATAGATTTGTTGAGTCAGTTCTCATATATGTAATATGACCCGATTCGTATAATTGTTGGGCTAGCATCATTGTTTTGGAAACAGAATACCCCATTTTTCTATTAGCCTCTTGTTGCAATGATGAAGTAATAAATGGTGGTGCAGGCTTGCGTTTTGTAGGTTTCTTTTCTACTTTAGTTACTTTAAAGTTGTGATTTTTACTAGCTTTTAAGAAAGATAGGGCTTCCTCTTTTGTTTTAAATTTAGTAGATAGCTCAGCAAATATACTTGCACTATTTTTATTTATGAATTCAGCTGTAATTTTATAAGTGAATGCTGAAACAAAATTTTTAATTTCTTGTTCTCTTTCTACAATTAGTCTTACAGAAACAGATTGAACTCTTCCAGCAGAAAGAGATGGTTTTACTTTTTTCCATAAAAGAGGAGATAATTCAAAACCTACCAGTCTATCTAAAACTCTTCTTGCTTGTTGTGCGTCAACTAAGTTGTAATCAATACCTCTAGGATTTTCGATAGCATTTAGAATAGCTGTTTTAGTAATCTCATGGAATACAATACGTTTTGTATTTTTTTTATTTAATTTCAATGTTTCTGCAAGGTGCCAAGCAATAGCCTCTCCCTCACGATCCTCATCTGAAGCTAGCCATACAGTTTCTGCTTCCTTAGTTAGTTTCTTGAGTTCTGCAACAATTTTCTTTTTGTCGGGAGAGACTTCATAAATTGGTCTAAAGTCACCTTCAGTATCAACTCCTAAATTTTTCTTTGCTAAGTCTCGAATATGACCAAAACTAGATTTTACAATAAAATCTTTTCCTAGGTAATTGTTTATGGTTTTTGCTTTCGCAGGTGACTCTACTATTAGAAGGTTTTTAGCCATTATATATGTATTAATTATTATGAAAAATAAGTAATTATACTAAAATAAAGAATATTTAGAGAGAGGAAAATTAGAAATAATTCTACTCTTATTATTCTCCCAGTATTGCTTGTTTTAGAATGTTTTTATTTGATTTAAAAAACGCGGCAAAGATATATATTTTATTACCAATCAAAATTTTATTTTATGAAAAATGTATATCATTCATAAAATCAGTTAGATACATCATTTCGTAAAACTAATATCTATTATAGGCTTATTATTGATAATGATGCTTTTTAATATATTTTTGCAGACTCAAAACAATTTGATTTGTGAAAGGGTAAAGAATAGTCCAGAATATTCTTCATTATCACGAAATTATAATTTAAATAATTGCAATGACAAAGAAATTATATATAGAGACTTATGGATGTCAGATGAATCTTTCAGATAGTGAGGTTGTAGCTTCAATATTGGAGAAAGATGGTTATGGTATTACGGATGAGATTAAGGAGGCAGATGTTATTTTTGTGAATACATGCTCTATACGCGACCATGCAGAACGTCGTGTAAGAAACAGAATACAGGAATTTAAACATTTAAAAGAAATAAAGCCAGATTTAAAGATTGGGGTGCTTGGCTGCATGGCTGAACGATTGAAAGAAACCATATTAAAAGAAGAAAACTTTGTTGATATTGTTGTTGGACCAGATGCTTATAGAGATATCCCGAACTTAATAGAGGAAACAAAGGATGGGAGACAAATAGCAAATACAATATTATCATTAGAGGAAACTTATGCTGATATTAATCCTGTTAGATTAGATAAGAATGGAATTTCAGCATTTATTTCCATTATGCGTGGGTGCGATAATTATTGTGCTTATTGCGTTGTTCCGTATACTCGTGGTCATGAGCGTAGTAGGGATCCTAAGTCGATTATTAGAGAAGCTAAGGATTTACTGGTAAAAGGGTATAAGGAAATTACTCTTTTAGGGCAGAATGTAAACTCGTTTGATTGGCAAGAGAATGGAGAAAAGATAAACTTTGCAGCCTTATTAAAAATGGTAGCAGATGTGTCTCCAGAAATACGGATTCGTTTTTCAACTTCCCATCCTAAGGATATTTCTGATGAACTGATAGAGACTATAGCGACTACACCTAATATATGTAATTCAATTCATTTGCCTGTTCAGTCTGGAAGTAGTTCTTGCTTGAAAAGAATGAAAAGAAGCTATACTAGAGAATGGTATATAAATAGGATTGATAAGATTAAAGAATTAATTCCAAACTGTGGATTATCTACTGATGTAATTGCTGGTTTTTGTGGAGAAACAGAGGATGAACATAAAGAAACACTTTCTGTAATGAAATATGTTGGCTATGATTATGCTTTTATGTTTAAGTATTCGGAACGCCCTGATACATTTGCTGCAAATAAATTGGCTGATGATATTGATGAAAAGACAAAGGGAAGAAGGCTACAAGAAATAATAAAGCTTCAGCAGGAGCTTGGTTATAACAGTAATTTGCAGGATATTGACAAAGTATTTAGGGTTTTGGTAGATAATATTTCAAAAAGGTCTAATTTGCAAATGGCAGGAAGAAATGACCAAAATAAGGTGATTGTTTTCGATAAGAAAGATAGTAAATTAGGTGATTATGTAAATGTGAAATGTACATCATGTACTGCTGCAACATTAAAGGGAGAAATTGTTTAAAATTTGAATACCAAATTCATTACTATAATAGGAATATAATCTTTGCTTGCATCATGTGAATTCCAGCCTTGATAATCAATAGCAACTTTAAGATTCTTACGAAAGTCGTACTGAATTCCTGTAATTAATCTATCTCCATCTTTTGCGTAGTGCCAGGGATCTTGTCCACTTTGTGTAGTGTTAGAATTTAAGTTGTCATAGCGAGCAAATATCTGGACTTTTGGAAGAATATAATAATCAGCATATACAGAGTATCCTGATAAATCTTGTTCTGGAATAAAGTTATTATTAAATTGGTAATTGTATTCTGCTCCTAAACTAAGCTTATGTGATAATTTATATCCTACAAAGAAAAACGTTCCTATTCTATCAATATCTTTCTTTGAATAATCTAAGTATGCTTTTACAGTAGTGTTTTTTATAGGGTGAGAAATTAGTCCTAAGCCCAATCTGTAAGTGTCATCATTTTGAAGTTTTGAATACCCTTCTCCATTATAAAAGCCAAGATTCATACTAAAATATTTACTAAATTTATAATTAGCATTCACTCCAATATCTGCTTTAGGTCCAAATTTATAGGCATCAAGATAAGATTTTGCAATATAACGATGTCCCCATATTTTTTCTTGATGAGTAAACATAAGTACATCAATAATTCCTAAGTTAACTGTTAGTTTATCTTTTGTGTATTTAATGCCAGCATTCTTAAAATAGGCATACCTCTTAATATGGCTTTCTAAACTTAAATCTTCAGGACTACCAATATCAAGTTTTATATATGCAGTAAAATTTTTATCAAGTTTATATTTATATCCAAAATAAGCTCTTTTTATCTCCATTCCAGATCTATTATAACCACTATTCATTTCTGTATATGCATCAAAATAAATGGATCCGAATATCTTTCCTTTTGGAGTTTCCTTTTCTTGGCCATAAGAAAAAGTTGAAATAGCTAAAGCTATCATTAATAATAATGAGGGTAAGAATCTAGTGTACATGCTTAGATATTAGGTATATAATTGTGAATGCGAAAGTAGTTTTATGTGGTGGAAGTGGTATTATAGAATTATTATTTTAATGTTAACAAATTGTTATTTTATTACAATACTTCGTTAAGTCTTTTACCTCTCGCCTGTCTGCTGATTCAGGCAAGTAAAGTCACTAAGTCGCAAAGTTCTGACTGTTAGATAATTATATAATTACAGTAATATATTTCAATTGTCTGTTTTACAGGTGTCTATAAAATATTACCGAACGGTTGTTATTAAATATAACCATTTTAATATTTTATAAGATTATTCACATTAAAAATTGATGCATAAATTATTATATTTGCCGCATAATAATTAGAGTTATGATTAGAATAGTATTATTTGTATTTATTGGGTTTGTGAGTATTTTTGCTTTGCAATCGTGTAATCAAGATAGCGATAGTACGACTTTGTCTTCTGATTTGGTTCAAAATCCTATTTCAGCCGATGGAAATACTAATTTAGATAAATTACCAAAGATTAAGTTTAAGTCTATTGAACATGATTTTGGAAAAATTATTGATGGTGTTAAAGTTGCTTATAAGTTTAAGTTTACAAATACAGGACAGTCAGATTTAATTATTAGCCAAGTAAAAACATCATGTGGATGTACTGTTTCACGCTACCCAAAAGTAGCAATAAAGCCAGGGAAGTCTGATTTTGTAGAATTAACATTTGATAGTAATAGACGAAAAGGTTTTAACCATAAAACAGCAACCGTAGTAGCGAATACTCAGCCTAATATTACCACTTTAAGTATTAAAGCAATGGTAATTTCGGCAGACGATTTATAATGTATATTAACTAATAATGATAGAGATGAATTTATTGAAT
>QMPB01000307.1 GCA_003648395.1 Bacteroidota bacterium | reverse complement strand
CTGCAACTGAACTCAGCAGAATAAAGACTCCTTGGTTAGTAAAAGAAATTGCTTGGAATGAGAAGCTTATTCGCAAAGCTGTAGTGTGGCTTTGTAATAAGCTTGACAAATCGGTTCTTAAACTCACAAACAGAGATTATAATGATAACAACTTGAGTTCACTTGTTGCCAATCATGGTCCTGCTTATGATATTAATCTTAAGGTTTTCAATATGCTACAGAAAAGCATTACAGGCTGGCCTGGAGGAAAACCAAATAATACAGCTAAACGTCCTGAGCGTAGTCGGCCATACCCTAAGACTGTACTGATTTTTAGCCCGCGCCCTGCTGATGATGTAATAACTATGGGGGGTACAATGAAACGATTGGTTCAACAAGGTCACAAAGTTTATATTGCATACCAAACGACTGGTAATATTGCCGTTTCTGATGATGAAGTTATAAAGTATTTAGAGTTTGTTAATGATTTTCTGAATAAGGATAAGCAAAGCATTGAAAAATATGAGAAGATTCGAGAATTCTTGAATGAAAAGCAATCTGGCGAAATAGATAATGTAGAGGTTCGAGAAATAAAGACATTAATTCGTAAAGGGGAATCCTTAGCTGCTTGTAGGTTCTTAGGAATTCCTGAAGAGAATGTGCATTTCTTAAAAATGCCTTTTTATGAAACAGGGAAACTAGATAAAGCGGCATTGAATGATAAAGATATAGAACTTAATATGGAAATATTAAGAAAAATTCAACCTCATCAAGTATATGCTTCTGGTGATTTAACTGACCCACATGGAACAAGACGCAAATGTTTTAATGCTGTTGAGAAAGCACTAAAGCAAGTGCAGAACGATGATTGGTATAAAGACTGTTGGACATGGCTTTATAAAGGCTCTGGAGAGGATTGGGGAATTGCAGATGCGGATATGATAGTTCCAATTAGTCCTGAAGAATTGCACACTAAAAGACTTACTGTATTTAAGCATTCTTCTCAAAAGGAGATGATTTATCCTGGAACTGAAGAAAAACAAGTTTGGAAATATACTGAAGAAAGAAATCGTGCTACAGCTGTTCATCTTGATGAATTGGGAATGGCAGAATATGAAGCAGCGGAGTTGTTTGTTAAGTTTACTGTTTAAGGCTAAGTAAAAAGGCTAAGTAAAAAGGCTAAAGTAAAAAGGCTAAAGTGAAAAGTAAAAAAAAAGGGTGTCTACAGTTCTTTTTCTTTAGTAGGTGTGAGCTGAATAACAAATAACAAACAAGAAACAACAAATAACCGAATAACCAAATAACCAATCAAAATGATAAAGTCATATTTGTTTTCAGGAATAGAGCAAGAGTTCTTTTTAAAGTCGAAGAGAGCAATGTGCTCCACAAATATTCCTTATATTGTTGTGCCTAATTTTCCAACCTTAGGCTTTTTAACGGCTCTTAAATTCTTGGAATGGGTAGATGATAATCCTAATGGAGTAATTAGTTTGCCTACCGGTAAAACTCCTGAGCATTTTATTAAATGGACAAAGTATTTACTTGATAATTTTTCTGATTTCAAAGTTCAGAAATTACTTAAGAATAATGGACTAAAACTTAAGAAAAAACCAAAACTTAGCGGATTATATTTTGTACAGATAGATGAGTTTTATCCCATAGATCCTAAACAGCATAATAGTTTCTATAATTATGTAAATGAATATTATATTGAGGGTTTCGGACTTGATAAGTCAAAAGCCCTATTGATGAATTCCAATGAAATAGAATTGGCAGAAGGAAAGCACTTTTCAGAGGTATTTCCTGATAGTAATATTGATTTAAGTTTAAGAAATAGAACGCCAAATAATGAGTTAGAGAAACTACAGCAAGAATCTATCTATTTAATTGATGACTGGTGTTCAAATTATGAATCTAAAATACGAAAGCTTGGAGGAATTGGATTCTTTCTAGGTGGAATTGGCCCTGATGGGCATATTGCTTTTAATATTAAAGGTAGCGATCATAATTCTACAACTAGATTAACTCAAACAAATTTTGAAACTCAGGCTGCCTCTGCTGGTGATCTTGGAGGAATAGAGGTTTCAAGAAATAGATTGGTTATTACTATTGGTCTTGGAACTATTACTTACAATCCTGATGGTGTTTCAATAATATTTGCCGCTGGTGAAGCAAAAGCTAATATTGTAAAGAATGCAATAGAGAGTGAGCCAACAAATATATATCCAGCAACAGTATTGCAGAGGCAAAACAATGCAAGATTTTATATTACTGATGGGGCTGCTTCACAAATAAAAGATAGCAAAGATTTATACTATTCAGAAGATTGGAGTTTTGAGAAAACTGAAAGGTCTATTTACGATTACTGTAAGTATAAGAATGTATATTCTTCACGAATTGATATTGCAAGTCTGAAAGAAGATAGCTATACATCCTTAATCCCAAATTTGGATAATAAGATAATAGAGGAGGTTGTAAACAGTACTAAAGTAAAGATTTCAAAAGGTCTAAAAAAACAAAAGAATCAGCGATATCTTCATACTGGGCCTCACCACGATGATATTATGCTTGGCATATTTCCAGATGTAATTACGCAATTGCGTGAGCCAAGTAATGAGTTTCATTTTGCAGTGCTTACAAGTGGATTTACCGCTGTGACTAATCATATGATGAAGCAGTTATTAAACTCAAGTTTGGAATTAATAGAGAATGATAGAATACAAATGCTTGAATACCCTAATTTCTATACTGATGGATATAAATTTAAATGGGACAAGGATGTAAGTCATTATCTTAATAAAGTATCTGAGCGTGATGAAGAAGGAAAGCTAAGAGGAGTCTGCCATCGTATTATTCGTTCTGTAGTTTCAATTTATGGAATTCATAGTACCAAAGAGCTTAAAAATAGAATTCTATCTGATATTTCTATTTTGGAGAATAGTTATGATGGAGAAAAGAATTCTCCAGATATTCAAAAGTTAAAAGGAATGTTACGAGAGTTTGAAGAAGAACTTGTTTGGGCTCATTTTGGCGTTCCTGTTAAGAATATAGAGCATCTTCGACTTGGATTCTATTCTGGTGATATTTTCACAGAAGAGCCAAGTAGGGGAAGAGATGTTGAGCCAATTCTGGATTTATTGAGAAGAGTAAATCCAACTCGCATAAGTGTTGCTTTTGATCCTGAAGGTTCTGGCCCTGATACACATTATAAAGTGCTTCAAGCAATAGCAGAAGCTTTACGTCAGTGGAGTAAGGAGAAGGATTTGTCAGAGGTGAAAGTAATTGGTTATCGTAATGTTTGGTATAAATTTCACCCTGCGGAGGCAAATGTATTTTTGCCAGTTTCTCTTAATTCATTGGCTATTTTGGAGAATTCCTTTAAAGATTGCTATATCAGTCAGGTAAATGCATCTTTCCCAAGTCCGTATTATGATGGGCCATTTAGTAATTTATCGCAGAAAATTTGGAGTCAACAGTTTAAAGAGGTGCAGCTAATCACTGGTAAATCATTCTTCTATGAAAACGAAAGTCATAAAATACGTGCTACCCACGGAATGATTTATTATAAGGAGATGAAATTGAAAGAGTTTTTAACTCATGCTCGGAAGCTGGAGAAGAGTATGGAAGGGTCTTCTAATCTTTAAATGCCCTAATCTTTAACCACATTTTAAACACAGGATCTATAAATTGAGTATATCCTTCGAATCTATCTATTACCTCTTTGTTTTCTAGAGATTTTAGTGCTTGAATAACATTAGCCGATGAAACTAATTCGTATTTGTTAATCATTGCTGCACTTGTATGTTTTGCATTAATATTATCTACTAGCATATGTATAACCTTAATTTGGTTAGTGCTTAAATTCTCAAAAATTGATTCAAACATCATTGCATTACGTCCAATAATATCGTTTATGCTATCTGTTAAAATACTTTCATCAACTTCGTTTTGCGTATTATTCCAAACAGTGTATGCTAATTGTTGTACGTAGTAACTATGATTTTCCATCTCGTCAATTAGACGTAAAGTATACTTTTTATGAATTTTCTTGTTGGTTTTTTTGAATCGGGACTGTATAAACTTAAGCCAATGTGAAGTGTCAATTTTCTGTAGATACAGAACATCTCCAAATCTGTAAAATGGCATAGACTGACTCTCAAATATTGAACTAAGCATACTTCTTTTACTGCCATAGAGTATATAAACTACATTCTGATGATGTTGCCAACTGGCTCTTAATCGCTGTTGAAATAAAAGTGGGTCTTTAAACTTATCTAAGTTCTGAAATTCATCAATACACACAACGATCTTAATTTTCTTCTTCTTAGCTATTTCTTCTGGTAGGTTTAGTATCTCAACAAAAGAATTTTCTGTCTTTTCTTTATCAAATTTTAATGATAATTCAGCTAAATTACCTGCTTTAAATGATACTTCTGGAGCTAAATTCTTAAAAAATATATTGATAGATTCGAAAAAATCATTTGATGTATTGTGTGTTTTCTTTAGTATTTCTTTAGAAAAACTTTGATAAAAATCCATTTCTGAAGATGAATTAAACATATCTAAATGACAAAATACTGTTTTCTTTGATTTTCCAATCTTATCTTCAAGTACTCTTACTAATGATGATTTACCCCATCTTCTTGGTGAGAGTAGTATTGTATGTATCTGGTTGTCTATGTTTTGATGTAATTTATCTATGTCTTTTGTTCTATTTACAAAGTTCTCAGTTGAAGACAGATGCCCGAATACAAAAGGGTTTCTCATGGTGTTGTTTTTAATTTGCTACAAATATACAATTATTATTTAGTAATATTAAACTTAGTAAGAAATATATTAGTAAGAAATATATTAGTAAGAAATATATTAGTAATAAAAAACTTACTAAGTATTCTCTTACTTTTTAAGATTTGCCTTAAATACATTTTGTTACTATACTCTTATTTAGAATGATTTAAAATAACACACAGTATCAGCAACTTACATTTACTCTATTCTAAATTAGCTATTTACGCAATAAAAGATAAAGAGGTCTTTTAATCTTATTAAAAATTTGTATAATTTTGCAGCATTGATTTATACTAAAGATTAATAATGATGATTGTAAATAGAGAAACTAAAATATCGGAAATACTTAAAGAGAATATGGATGCAGTTGATGCAATTGCTACCATTAATAAGAATTTTTTAAAATTAAAAAATCCATTCTTACGTAAAATGTTGGCTCCTCGTGTTACTGTAGCTTCTGCTGTGCAGATTGGTAATTCAAAGGTTAATGTTTTATTAAAATCTCTTGAAGAAATTGGATTTCAAGTAGAGTATGATAAAGAAGATAATTCAGAAATAAATAATAACGGAGAAACAACAAATAATATGAGTACAGAGAAAATAGTTGATTTAGATGTTCGTCCTGTATTAGATATGGGTACAGATCCATTTAATGTAATAATGGAGACATTGAAAACAATGAATGATGATGAAACATTACGCATCATAAATACATTTGAGCCTATTCCTCTTTTGAATATACTTAAAGGAAAGGGCTATGAATATAAGTCTGAAAGACCTGAAGAAGGGATTGTACATACTTTCTTATGGAAATCGGGAGAGGAAAAGAAAGAGGAAGAAGAATTAGTGGATGTAAATGCTCCTGACTTAAGTTACGAAGATTTGGAAAGGAAATATGATGGTAGATTGATGGAGATTGATGTTCGTGATCTTGAAATGCCTATGCCAATGGTTACTATACTTGAAGCTATAGAGACATTGGAAGAAGGGCATGCATTGTACGTTCACCACAAAAGATTGCCCCAATATTTGCTTCCAGAGCTTAAGCAGCGTGAGTTTGATTATAAAGCTCAAGAAGTAGATGATGATAATATGAAATTAATAATTTATAGAAAATAGCCTTATGCAAGCAGGATTAAGTACTAAAAATGCGCCATCTCCAAAGGTGGTTTTACCATATTATGCTTATGGTGCAATAGCTTTTATTATTGCAACTATCGTAATGTTTTTTACAGCTGGTGATTTAGCTGTTGGTTTTATTACGCCTAAGATTTTAAGTCTAGTTCATATAATGATTCTTGGCTGGAT
>QMPB01000306.1 GCA_003648395.1 Bacteroidota bacterium | reverse complement strand
TGTTGATGAAGCAATAACAAAGTCAGTAACGTACATAGGATTTGATGTTGCTGTTCCTGCAGAAGATGATGTTGCTTGGTCACCAGAAATACCAGTTTTATACTGGTCAATAGTATTGAAGTTGAATTCAATATTACCACCATTGTTAATAGTCATTCGTAAAACCTGGTTAAGATTAACCGCTACCGGAATTACATTTCTGTCTCTTACAGCTTGTCCAAAAGTAAATTGAAACATAAAGAGAGCAATTGCAAATAATGAAAATGTTTTCATAATTCTAAGTTTTAAATTAATAATAGTTTATAATAGCTTTATTGTTAATAATTGATATAGAAATCTTGATTACTAACAGGATAACAAATTTAAGCAGAATGTTATTAAAAAAAACAATTATTCCGTTTATAGTGTGAATAAATTCATGGAAGTATTTATTTGACTCTTTCTGCAAAGTACTTAATTGAATGATTTGTAGCCAGTTGAGGCATTATATAGATTTTTGTTTAGAATGAATATTTATTATAAAAAACATAGTAAATGATAGGGTTTTAGCTGGTTTTAGATAAAAAGTTATTTTTATAATTGATTGATTTCGGCTTGTTTTCTATTAAAAAACGTTAAAATCGATAGTTTACTTTTTTAATTTCTTTTTAGAGAACTATATAATTCAAAGAAATAGCTAGCGAAGCTTTTGCTTTAGTGCAAAAGGCATTCATATTTCATTAGCTCTGTCCTACTGAGTGGTTTTTCCTTAGAAAAATTGTACCGAAGTAAGGACGGAGCTATATGAATAAAGATGAGTTGTTTTGTTTGTCTAAAGCAAAATTATATTTAAGTATTTACAAAAATTATGACAAAACAATCACCTTAAACACTGCATTATAAGTTTAATATGTAATATATTATGAATTGTCCCAAGTCAAATACCTAACGGTTCTTATAAAAAAAACATCAATTTATATTTGTGATTATGATAATTATTAACTATATTTGCAGCACTAAACCACAAAGCTCAAAATAAAATGATAATCACAAGCCTACAAGCCTACAAGCCTACAAGCCTACAAGCCTACAAGCCTACAGACTATTATTATGCGATATTCTTAAAGAGAATATTTCCATATACCCTAATCCAGCTACCGACTTTTTAATTATAAATACTACCTCTGAGCAAAATATGGCTATTTCTATTTATTCCACCTCAGGGCAAAGAGTTTATTTATCAAAAAGTTGTTTAATTAGTGGTGAAAAAACTATTTCTCTTTCAGATATTAAACCAGGAGTATATTTTATTAAATTGCAGACTCAAAATACTACAATAAATAAGAGAATAATTATTCAATAAATAATCTTTATCATATGTACCGATAGTTATCGGTACATATGGTTACTAATATATATATATATGAAAAATGTAATTTTTATATTTTTATCCTTTATTGCGATTTATAATCTTCAAGCTCAAAGCCCAAATTTTGAATGGGTGAAAAGCAATGAACCTTTTCAAGGTAATGGTGGTGTATCAGCAGGCTCAGTTGAGATAAATTCGTTGGGAGATATTTATATTGTGGGTAGTTTTGGTGGTATTGTTGATTTTAACCCCAACCCTGCAGTTTTTTATAATTTAACTTCAACTCCAAATATGGATTCTTACTATATACAAAAGCTCACTCCAAACGGTGGCTTAGTTTGGGTAAAAACTATTGATTTCCCTATGGGAAGCCTTAGGTCTATAAAAATTGATGATAATGATAATTTGATTATTAGTGGAGGATTTAAGGACTCTGTTGATATTGACCCTGGTGCTGCAGTTAGTATGCTATATTCAAATGGTGACTACGACGCTTTTATCTTAAAGCTTACTGCCAATGGTAATTATATTTGGGCTAAATCTTTAGGGGGATTTGCAAATGATGTAATTAAAGATATAGCTGTTGATCCACAAGGCAATATATACTCCCATGGCTCTTTTAAGGATACTGTAGATTTTGACCCAGGTGCAGGTATATGTATTCATGGCACAAATTATGCACCACCTCCTAATCCACATCCACTTGACAATGCATTTATTCAAAAGTTGGATAAAGATGGCAATTTTGTATGGGCCAAAACTTTTGTATGTGGTGAGGGAAGTCTTTCCGATGGATTAACCGTTGATATTGATTCGGATGATAATGTTTATTGCTCAGGATATTTTTTTGGAAGTAATATAGATTTTGATCCAGGTGCTGGAGTTATTACTCCTCCACCCAGTAATAGCAGTATGTATTTGGTAAAGCTTGATAGTATGGGAAGCTTTGTATGGGCAAGGTTTTCTACTAAAGTTGGTATTGGTGGATATGCTACTCCGCATGCAATGAAAGTAGATAGGTTTAATAATGTCTTTATTACAGGATATTCAGCTTTAAATATAGATTTTGATCCAGGACCAGATACCTTATTGCTTTCCAAAAATACTTTTATAAAGAAGTACGATGAAAATGGTAATTTCCTTTGGGCTAAATCTTATGGGTATGTGCCTAGCTATGGGTATAGGGAAAACAACCCTACGTCGCTTGCTACCGATACATTTGGAAATGTTTATTCTACAGGGTATTTTAGCGACTCTACTGATTTAGATCCAGGACTGGATACGCTTATGTTTTTTACGTATTCGCCACCTTCACCTTATAGTTTTACCGCTTATGGATCTTATATACAAAAACTTAATACCAATGGAGAGCTTTTATGGGCAGGAGTATTGCAAGGTAATCAAGGATACTCAATTGCATTCGATATATTTGTGGATAATGCTGAAAATATTTTTGTTGCAGGAAGTTATGCTGATACAGTAGATTTTGACCCTGGAGTAGGTGTGCAGAATCGAACTTCAGTAAGTGGAAATGGTAATGACTCCTATGTTTTAAAACTAAGTCAATGCAAAACCCTAACCACCGATTATATAACGGCCTGCGATAGCCTCATATGGATGGATGGAGTAACCTATTACGAATCGGGTCAGACGGCATATTTTACTCTGCCAAGCTCCACGGGTTGCGATTCGGTAATTTGCCTTTCGCTTAATATCCCTAATATAGATATCACCATAAGTATTGGTGATTTTGGGGGTAGTTTTACTGCCAACCAAGGCAATGCAAGCTACCAATGGCTCGATTGCAATAATGCATTAGCACCACTTTTGGGAGATACTCTGCAAACTTATACTCCAACACTCAATGGCGATTATGCTGTGGAGCTTAATGTTGGAGGTTGTATTGATACCTCGGCTTGCGTACATATTAGCAATGTGAGCATTGAAGAGGTTGCAGGAAATAGCATTAAGCTCTTCCCCAATCCAAACTCAGGAGAATTTATGCTCGACATTGGAAATATTGAAGCCACAGAGGTAAAAATATTAAATACCATGGGGCAAGTAATATTCGTGGCACAAAATCCCAAAGACCAGTATTTTAATATTAATCTTAAATCAGGAATTTATTTTATGGAGATACGTAGTAATAATGGTGCTAAGACTATTAAGTTTGTGGTGAATTAATTTACTAGCGAAGGCTTCGCTTATACCAAATAGGAAAATCAATAGGCAGGGCATTCCCTTCGTTAAACTCAGGATCACAACCATAATTTAGAGAAATATAATTATTTTTTGGGATGTCGGTATAGTTTTACTAATTTCGCAGAATACAATGAGGATAGTTGTTTTAACTAGAAACCCTCTAATCTACTGCTTAAAACTATATTAACATTATTATAAAAGCAAAACAATGAGAATTCTTTTACTAAGTATTATACTAACGATAAGCACATTTATTTATGCTCAAGATTTTGAAGTAGCTCCTGTACTGGTGAATTTTAGGGCAGAGCCAGGCTCTGTAGAAAAAACTACTTTAACTATAAAAAATTATGCAAATATTAAGCAAAAGTACAGCTTAAAACTATCAGATTATACTATTGGAGAAAAAGGAGCAAAAAAAGGTGTTGCCGCAGGGAGCACCGAAAAATCTATTGCTAATTGGATAAATATCTCGCCATCTGTTGTTATTCTAAACCCTAATGAAACAACAGAAGTTGAACTTATTATTACTGTGCCAAAGCAGCATTATGAAACTCGTTGGGGGATGATTCATATTAAAGTTGATAACGAAAAATTAGCCTCTGATATTGATAATGAAAATATGGCTACTGGTGTGTTATTGGTTCCTAGAATTGTTGTTTTGGTTAAACAGTCGCCAAGATCAAATATTAATTACTCAGCTAAACTTACTAATTTTAAGCAAGTTGAAATAGTACTAGATTCTAATAATATGGATAGATCTGTTTATGAAGTTACAATTGTAAATACAGGTGATAAAGTTATTGATGCAAAAATATCTCTTTCGGTTGCTGATATTCAAACTGCAGAAGAAGAGCGTTTCCCTTCTAAGAGATATACAGTATACCCAGGTCAGACTAGAGTTGTACAACTACAATTGGATAAGAAATTTATTAAAGGCAAGAAATATGCTCTAGCAGCAGTTATGGATTATGGCCATAGAAAATCATTGGAAGGGGCGCAGCTAATAATCGAACCATAAACTTTTTTTATTAATTCCTAAATAATATATGAATAAGTTAGGCCTTATATTAGTCACTTTATTATTATCGTTTTCTCTATTCTCACAGAAGGTTGTAGAGACAAGATATTCTGGTAAAAATTCTCAGCTTAGAGAGGTCTATAATATTAAAACCGTTGATGACAAAATTCTTAAAGATGGGCTTTACCAAATATATTATGAGAATGGAAATCTATGGCAAGAGGGTGTTTATAAGAATGATCTGTTGGATAGCATATGGCTTGATTATTATGAAGAAGGAATCTTAAAACAAATTTTAAATTATAAAAATGATAAACTAGAGGGTAATACAATTACCTTTTTCACTTCTGGCGATACTAATCAAATTATTCCTTATAAGGATAATGTTATTAGTGGGATTGTTATTATATTTTATGAAAGAGGAGGTATAAGAGAAAAAACAGAGTATTCCAATAATCTTAAAAATGGAGCTAGCTATTCGTATTATTCTAACGGCAAAATAGAGAGTAAAAGAGGGTTTTATTATGGAGTGGAAATAGGAATAAGAGCTACATATTTCGATAATGGATTTATTAAAGAGAAATCGACCATAAAAAATGGTAAATATGTTGGAGATTTTATAGGATACTATAAAGATTTTAAAGATGGTGATATAAGTAAGCGAGCAGTCTATAAAAATGGAGTGCTTGATGGAAAATATATTGGTTATTATCCAAATGGTGATATTATGCTGGAATGCAACTATATAGATAATAAAATTGAAGGAGATTATAAGTATTATTATCGACTAGCAGAAGCTAATATTTTGCTTGCTAAGCAAATTAAAGAGGAAGGAAAGTATTATAATAATCTTAAAAAAGGGGAATGGGTTACTTATTATAAAAGTGGAGAAATGTATAGCAAGGGAGAGTATAAGGATGATATTTTTAATGGATATTGGACGATTTATTATAAAAATGGAAAAGTAAAAACAGAAGGTGAATATATTGATAATCTGAAAGAAGAGTTGTGGAAAGTTTACTACGAATCGGGTGTTTTAAAAAACTCTGGGAATTATATTAATGGTAAGAAAGAAGGTGAATGGAAGACTTTTTATGATACAACAGAGCTTATGAGCATAATTAATTTTGTGAGTGGAGAGCGCATGGGTCTTTCAAAGGGATTTGATAAGCAGGGAAAATTAATAGAAACAAAAACTTATTAATTTAGAAAAACTCAAAAATAGGATGACAAATATAAAAACAATATTAATTATAATGCTTCTAGCGAGCTTCTTTATTACGACCTCTTCCTGTAAAAAAGAGGATAAAGAATATACTAGTATTTCAGGACAGTGGCGTTGCGACGAACAAAGCCCTATGGGAATGAGCAGCTTTACAATTGATATAGAAGAATCTACTAACAATAGTAGTATTTATGCCATATATAATATTAATAATAAAGGCCATGAAGAAAGAGCTTTTGCTACTTTAATAGGTGATAGCTTAATAATAGAAAGTCAATTTATTGGCAATACAATGATTGATATCGAAGGTTAT